>NZ_MPPI01000084.1 GCF_001895925.1 Phormidesmis priestleyi ULC007
AAGTTGAGACCAATCCACCGCATCTGGCGCAAGCACCGATTCCGTTCTCGATGGCAACGGTGAAGCGACGGGCGCTCAATCAGCATCTTCTCGAGCGCTTTATTGCCACCTTAGACTTGGAGCCAACCTTGATTAAATCCCACCCCAACTATTCAACCCTTTGTGACTACGGCATTATCGCCGCCTAAATTTGTCCGAAGTGTTGATATCAGTTGAAAATCGAGTTAGGCTCGAAGAAGAATTCATACAAATCAAAAAAAATATCTCGGATTTGATTTATCGAATTTTTGAGTTAAATGAGGCAGAGATAAATTTTCAGCTTCCGTATGAAACAGCTTTTGAAGATATTGAGTTTGGTGGTAATTCTAATTTAAGAACAGAACTACATCAAGACGTTCAGCAAGATCGTTTTACAGTTCTAATTTTGAACATGATAGGTCATCAATGGCATAAGCAAATTGAGGCGGGCGAACCTGTTCCAGCCTGGGCATATCAGGATGGTGTCATTCCCATTAATAAAGGAACCAATAAACAAGCATTAGGCGACCGAGTTCGGGAGCGCATTGGTGCCGAATTTCCCAACCACACCGTTGCTATCATCGCTGCCGAATTTGAAGAAATCGTTGGCATCAGTCTAGAAAAATAGCTCAGTAGTGCCTTCTTCAAACGCCACAGCTCCCAATTCAAAAAACGCCCGATCGCATGGCAAATCGAGTCCTCCCCCATCACAGGAAGCCGCAGTAATCGATCAAACCCCGCATTCTCCTGCCTGCTCTACCACCACAAACTCGATGCCGACCTCCTGCCCAAGCTCCGCAGCCAATATGTCGGCATCCTCCGCCAGAGCTACGAAACCGAACTCCGCAACCTGGAAGCCAGATCCCAAGAGCAGCGTTCCGGCGATCAATCCGCCCGCATCCTTCACCTCCCTAACTGGATCGAAGAACTCAAAACCCTCGAAGTTAGCCTCTACGAAGTCAGCACCATTGGCTTTGGACCCGATTTCCTCAAGCCTCGTCTGCGCCAACTGGCGATCGATGATGCAACCCTCTGCCTCAAAGCCCACTGGCTCCGTAAACTGATGTCAGTCATCCAGACCAATCCCCTCTCCACCTGGAAAACGGCTGCTACTGCCACCGAGCTTCACGACGACTTCCCCCAGTGGATCGAAACCGCCTTCAGCCACCTCGACCACCACTGCTCCCAAGTTGGCTTTCCTCCCCTCAATGCAGAAGACTTAGAGCAAGACCCCACCGCATCTGATCTGGCAAAACACATCTGCCAACATGCCAAAGCCATGCTCAGCAAAACTCTCAATCTGGCTTGCTCAGAATGGTGGTCAAAATTCAATCAAACCCTAATTGCACCCCTAAAGCAGCAAATTAAGGAAGCCGAAACCGAGGCAAAAGCACTCAAAGAAGAAATCACACAACTGGGAACCCAGAAAGCTGATCAACGCCGCACCAAAGTTACGGTTCGACTTGCAACCCTCAAAGCCGACATCAAAACCTGGAAAGCCACCATCAAAGCCATCACTGAAAAAGGCAACGCGATTCGCAAAGCCATCGAAGCCTGGAAATGCCCCGACTCCGAAACTTGGGAACCTTGGTTAGCCACCCAACCCATATACGACCAGATTTCTAGTCTGGACGATCGCCGCACTCCCCCTCAACCTATTGCCGAGTTCATCGCCCAGGAAAGCACCTACACCCCTGACCTCAACGACGGCGTTCGCGTCAACATTGCCCCCCTACAACGCAGCGGACTTCTAGCCAACGATGTCCTCGCTGCAAAAGATGTGAACAAGGCAATTGGCGATCGCGCTGAATGGCGAGCCGACGAACGCCGCTGGTGTCGAGAAGGCAAGCTCCCCCAACCCGGTTGGTGGAAGATAGATACGAAGGTAGATATACTGTGAAAACCTTGCTAGCCTATTTTGAGAATGATTGCTACTGACAGCCTCCGCTCCTGGATTCGCCAGGAAATTCAGCAAGTGCTCCAACACAAAAGTGCTCAGCCACCTTTACTGGTTTGGTGTGATCCTCAACGGGTTTGGAAAGATTTGCTACAGGAGGCAGCAACAGACAACACATTTGAGCTTTGGGCAGAGGATGTTCACGAACTTATATTGCGCGATCGCTTCTACAAAACTCCTCGTGCTCCCCGTGTCGTCTGGCTCCCAGTTCGACAAGACGAAATCACCTACTTCAAGGTCTTTGAGCTTCAGGCAGAAGAGGTCAAGCAACTCAGCCTGCCAGAAGCCCTATCCCAATATGGAGTAGACATCCCCTCCGATGCCTTGGTTGAACTAAACCCAATCCTGCCTGCCCACGCAAAAGAGTGGCTAGACTATCCTAAGTCTGCCTGGAAAGAATTAACTCCTGGCAATGCCAAGGAAACGCTGATCAACGACGATCGCGTTTCGGAAATTTTGGCAACTCCGAGTCTTAGCTTTGACAATTTGAAAGCAAACAACCGATTTGGAGTATTTGTGCGCCGGGTTGTCGAAGATTTTGGGCTACCTGAACCTCAAGCTGATAAGCCTGAAAACTGGAGAATTCAAGCCCTTGCCACCCTTCTGGTAACTGAAGCTGCGGTCAAATGTCCCCAATCACCTCCCAAAGAACAGGATCGAATCATTTCTGCTACACCTCAGCAAGAACTCGCTCTTAAACTCTTAACCCAATGGCAGAAACAAGTCGATCGAATGGAGTCCTTTGAGACATTGGCACTCAAAGCCGGCGCTCAAACCACACTCCAAGTCTGGGCAAAAAATCTGGATACGCTGCCTGTACCCCTGTCTTCTCCCATTTCAGAACAGACTTTTTTTCAGACAGAGTGCGATCGCCTCACTCAAAGTGAGAACTTTGCCCAACTGGTGGACTATCTCAATAGCCAGGTTAACCATTATCAGGCACATGCCGAAGGCTTCTGGGGGCTACGAGCAAAAGCGAAAGTATGTTGGTCACCTCTAGTTAAGCTGGCAGAAATCGCTAGCTTATTACACCAGCAAGCTCAGGTTGAGCAGACTTGGAAGGCTCCGGCTGAAGCAATGCAATGGTTCACTAGTCAGGGTTGGCAGATTGATCAGGCAGGAGAAGCCATCTTTCAGGAAGACCTGGAACTTCCACAGGAACTCGTTCCCGTGCGAAAGCAATTACAGGATGCCTACCTGCGTCATACTGATCGGGTCAATATCACTTTCTCAGAGCTTTTGGCAAATGTATCCTTAACGACATTGGGCTTACCTTTTGCTGGGGAAGCAATCGCCAACACCGTTAACTCCTAAGAAACACACTCCGGGAGAGCAGGTTTAGCAACGAGGTCAAATCCAAGCGCCATCGCCTTTTTCTTGAGGTTTTTGACCATTCGTTCCTGATACTGCTGCTCGT
>NZ_MPPI01000086.1 GCF_001895925.1 Phormidesmis priestleyi ULC007
TCGTTCCTGATTACGCTTGCCCGTCGCTTGGGTTGCCGTACTCTCCCAGATTGCATTCGGGATCTAGCCAATCAAGTCCATCAGGTTTTTCGCTGGCTAACTTGAAACCACCCTGGCTCATCTTGTCTGAGAAGGGGTTTGAGGAGCAGCGGAACAGTAACGTACGTTAAGCATCGTTTGTCTTCTGTACCAATTAAACCCTTCTGGCAATAGAAGGCTGAAACCCTTGATATACCGTTCTCATTTCTTGTACCAATTAGCCCTTACTTCGACTGGTACAAACTATTGCAGTAAATGGGGCAAACGGGGAATTCGGACAAAATCGTACGCTAAGCCTGAAATCTTCTCTCAGAGAGCTTTCCAAGCTACCGCATGATCGATAAACTAGCTCTTTAAGTCGTTTTAAGCGGTTTCTTACAAGAATAAAACCATACGGGTTTCTAGCTGATTGACTAATATTGCCCACCCCGCCCTAAATGTAAAAGTAGAATTGAAACCTTTGCTGGTTAGTCTTTTCAGCGCCTTTCTCCCTTCCCACTTACTGCCTTGCTATGCGTTCTTGATCGTGCGAAAACTTAGCCCATATTGCTTTAAATGCACCATGATTCTGGCAAGGGTTATCGCACTAGAAATGATGCTGATTTGATGACTATAAGCCCAACCAAGAGATCGTGCGGAAAGTAGACTTTTTGCACTCTCAAAGGCTCTGTAGCCCAAACAGTGTTCCAGATCCCTATCTACACAAGCTTTCGATAGCCTGTGCGGCTAACTTTACGTTTTGGGCGGGATGGGCAATATTAGCCTGATTAGGACACCGGACAAGTGAATGATAAAATCCTGTAAGTCATATAGGAAAAGACTTTTAGGCTTAGCGTACGATTTTGTCCGAATTCCCCGTTTGCCCCTAATACGGGGCAACCTTTAGCACTGCCATCGACCGATACCACAAGTTCACCCATCGGCAACGATACGCGCCTGATTGCTGTGGATGTACCGAGTTCCCCGGCTGCTCAGTTGTCAAAGTGGGACGAGGATGAGCAACTGTTAGCCTCACCCGCCCGCCATGAATGGATGCAAGATTTACTGTCTTATCCATCGGTTCTAATTTGGGGTGCGCCTGGGGCGGGGAAGTCAACCTTTGCAGAATGGCTGATGAGCGAACGGGTTAAAGCTGGACATAAGCTTGAGATCTTAGATCCGCATCGTGAGTTTGGGCAGTGGGACGGCTTAGACACGTTTGGCGATGGCATGAACTTCAACGCGATCGACGACAGGCTTAAAGCCTTTGCTGATTTAGTCGAGAGCCGATATTTGGGACGGTCAAAAAAGGCAGATTTCAACCCCCGCCCGCTAACCGTTCTGGCAGAAGAATTTACCCAATGGGCTAAGAAGTGTGAGCATTCAGCCTCATTTTTTGAGATGTCAGTGAGTGATATTCGCAAGATAAATTGTCATGTGGTTTATGGGGTCGAGCCGAGATACGTGTAAAATGGTGCCACGGATCTTGAAAACGATTGCTGTGCATATATTGTAGACATCAACTCTTCTAGTGACTACAATTCTGGTTCACTGCCGGACGCGCAGAAGTTCAATCCAATGAGACAGGGGTGCAACTGTTGCTGAGCCAAGCGAAATTGTAATTTTATAGATTGTGGTTGGCAGCGATCTGTCTCAGGGGATTTGGGCGTTACAGCGTACTACAGAATCGACAATCAGTCCGAGCTTAGTTCAGCCCACTTCTGAGATAAAGCATCTCAGGATGGGACAGTCAAACTCACAACAACCTATGGGGAGTCGCGTCTACAGAAAACGATAAACTGAGTTTGCTCTTAAATGTTATTTCTCCTCTGTCTGCATGACTGCGATTGAACGCACTGCCTATCCCCGCTTCAAGCAACAACCCACTGCTAAAGAACTCGCAGGACTCTATACTCCAACGTCCAGTGAGATGGCATTTGCCCAATCCCAAACGGTCAGCAAGATGGGGCAGTTGCGAATTCTGGTTTTACTCAAGTCACTCCAACGTTTGGGCTACTTTCCCCATCCCGACTTTGTTCCGACCCCAGTGATTCAACATTTGCGTTCTCATCTGAAACTCCCATCGAACATCTCAGCCATTTCACCGCTTCGCACTCGTCGTCGATATCAGCAAGCCATTCGGACTTATCTGAACATCAAACCCTATGATGACGTAGCGCAGCAGCTCGTCGCCGATGCCATTGCAAAAGCTGCCGAAGTCATGGATTATCCCGCTGATTTAATCAATGTGTCCATTGAAGAATTAGTCAAACAGCGCTATGAACTGCCTGCTTTTAGCACACTAGATCGCTTAGCTGGCAACATTCGTTCGGTTGCCAACACCCGTTTATTTGAGAGAATTTCCGAGCATCTATCGACCTCTGAGCGCACTTATCTGGATCAACTGCTCCTACCTACAACTTCGCAAGCCCAAGCAACCCTCAATTTACTCAAAGCTCCTGCAAAAAGTGCCACCTTGTCACATATGCAGCAGTTGCAGATTAAATTCGACCAGTTGATGTCATTTGGAGATGCTAAGCGCCTATTAGTCGGCATTGCGCCCAGTAAAGTCAAATCTTTTGCAGCACAAGCCAAAGTTCTAGATGTAACCGAGTTGGGAGAAACCCTCTAAGCGCCGGACTCTGCTGATATGCTTGCTCTATCAAGCACAAGTCAAAACTCGCGATCATTTGGTAGAAATGTTTCTCAAACGGATGCGAACGTTGCACAATCGAGCCAAAGCCCGGTTGGTCGAACTGCGAGAACGCCACCGTGCTCAAACAGAAGCGCTCCTGAAAGTTTTCGCTGACGTTCTGATGATTTCCAATGCGCCCCAAGATCATGCCAGTTTAGGAGAACAAATTCAGGCAGTCCTCAGCCTCAATGGTGGAGCAGGATTGCTGTTAGAGGGTGTTTTAAAAGTCAGGTGAAGCGTAAAAAAGCTCTCCGGTAATACGCTGTAAATACAACAACTACAGCACCGAGAGAGCAACATGAGTAAATCCTATCCCAGCAATCTG
>NZ_MPPI01000087.1 GCF_001895925.1 Phormidesmis priestleyi ULC007
TTGACACTCCCCAGCCCTAAAGGGACGGGGATTCTTGGCTCAACGAAACCACTTAACCTAGAGTCCTTGCGTCGTCAGGGCCAGAGGTGGGATTCTCCCCAAGCGTTAATTCGGGTATGCCCTACCCTAGTTGCTTTCCAGCAAGTCCTGTTTAGCTCTGAAGCAGATATGCCTCAAAAAACTGATTCGTCTAGTCCCTATGAATCTTTTACCTACTGCTAGGAGGAAGCTAGAACAATGCAGTAGAACCGCATAGATTGTTGGAGTCGAGGAGAGATATTATTCCCTGCCCCTCTCCGTTCAATCTGGGCGTGCAGGTTTCCCAGCACCCAGCTTTCGACGTTCTCACCTTGCAGTTTTGCCCATGTGGATTAGGTCGTGGCAGCTTTCGTGGGTTGCTAGAAGATTGTTGGTCTTCCAGTTCGAGTGGTTGCCGTCTACGTGGTGTAGATGGACTTTCTCGTCACTTAGCAGCTTTAAGCCACAATATCCGCACGTATGGTTTTGCCGTTTGAGGGCTTTAGAGGTATTGCCATCATAGAGCTTGCTGTTACGTTCGCTCCAGTAGGCTAGGTCGCCGTCGAAGGGAGATTTGTCTCTCTTGACATTGATGTGTCTGTTTTCGGAGTAAGGAACGGTTGGAAATGCCTGTTCCAGTAATTTCTTACTGGTATGGCGATTCTGTTTGGATTCCTTGTTGAACACCTTGAATGCTCTGTTTTGAATGTGATACAGCGAAAAGCGCGACCCTTCCATTTTGCAGTAGCGGTGGTAGTTCCTCCAGCCTCTAACTACGGGGGCGAGTTGTTTCGCTTTGACCGTAGCGCCATTATTCGAGCTATTGACGATGCGCTTTACTTTCTGACGGAATGTTTTGAAGTTATCCACCGAAGGGATGCATCGAAACTTTCCGTTCGTTTGCACTTTGAAGTGCCACCCTAAGAAATCAAACCCATCGGTCGCGGCGGTTAGCTTTGTTTTCTGTTCACTGACCTTCATTCCTCTTTCAGCAAGGAACTGGCTGATCTCGTCAAGTATTGCGGTAGCGTCGTCTTTAGGTTTGAGGATGATCACCATGTCGTCCGCGTATCGGACGGATGGATGAATTGCCTCGATTCCATTCAACGCAACGTTCGCTAATAACGGACTCGCCACACCTCCTTGCGGAGTTCCCTGTTCGGGAAATTCCGGATTAACTCCTGCTTTTAGACAGCGAAAGATTCCTGTCTTGATCCCTTGCGGGGCAATGAGTCGCTCCATGATAGATTTGTGGCTAATCCGGTCGAAGCACTTTTCGATGTCGAGTTCGATGACCCGTTTCTCTTTTCCGCCGTGGATGGATTGCAGGTTGAGAAATAGGATTTTCTGCGCGTCGTGCGCTGAACGCCCTGTCCTGAACCCGTAGCTTCTGGCGTGAAAAGTTGCTTCGTGTGCTGGTTCTAGTGCGTATTTAACCAGGCATTGCCATGCCCGATCCGCAATAGTCGGAACTTTGAGGAGGCGCGTTTTCCCATCCTTTTTGGGAATTGGGATTTCGCGTAACTTCTGGTGATGCCAGTTGTTAGAATGACGGCTGAGTTCTTCACTCAGATTCAGTCTCTCTTTGAGAGTCAGAGAGGCTTTACCGTCTACCCCTGCGGTCTTTTTTCCAGCGTTTAGCTGCGTGACTTGTCGAATTGCCAGCATTCTTGCAGCGAAGGATCTCAGAATCAGCTTTTGGAGCAACTGGGCTTTGCGCCTGTCGTTAGCTTGAATCGCTTTGTACACTCGCTGTTGTAGGCGGAAAAGACTGCGCCGGAATTGCTTCCAGGGTAGATTCTTCCAAGATTCACTCGCATTGCTGCTGTGTCTAATCATGCTCTGCTCCAGGTTGTGTCTTCTGAACGCCTCGCGACAATTACGCCGCGTCCTACCCGGATTGAGGGAGTTCTGCTGCTCGTCTAGCCTACTTGGGGTTCGACCTCCCCTAGACCCTCAATTCGTTTTTACTCGTTCCCTTGATTTGATTGTGATGTTCCGTTAGGTGGAACCAATTCAACCACTGGATTCCCTGGACTCTTACCGATATCCAACTCGAAAATTCGGCGGGAATTTATGCTCCAGTAAAGTCGGGGGTTTTATGTTGTGCCACCGCTTCCTTGTAGGTCGCTTTTCTAGGTTCTGTTTTCACCGTGGGAACTCCCCATTAGCACCAGTGTCACCTCACAACAGATGTCTGATTGTGCCCTGTTCCCAGCTTCACTCTGTAGAATTCGAGTCTACTCGGTGTGGGCAGATTGGGAGTTAAGCCTGAGTCTGGCTAGTGGGACTTTCACCCACATCAAATCGAGAGTTCAACCGTAATGGTTGGTGTGGTTATTGATTCGCCACACAACGAATCGCACCAATTGTCAAGGTTCAGCGTTCTGCCTTTCGACGACAAGGTTTTTTAAGTGGTTGATTACCTTGTCCACTAATGCAAATGTACGACAAAAAGGGGGATGATTTTGTGAAGATTTCTAGAAGTGTCGGACTCTGCCGCCTAACAGCGGCGCGGGAACCC
>NZ_MPPI01000088.1 GCF_001895925.1 Phormidesmis priestleyi ULC007
GGCAACAGTCAAGAAAGGCTCAGAACCACACGGTCGATTGGCGATTTACCACCGCAGATGCTCGCGTCAAACTGAAGCGGCTTTATCCCTCAATTCAACCTTGACTCTCTACTAGGCTTGCATGAAAGACGAACCGGGATGATTTGTGTCGATAATTATCGGGCACGAGGACAACACAAAAGTGAAAGGGTGCTGTCTGATTTAGAAGCAGATATCCGCAGCTTAGTGGATGGACAGGCTCAGGCAG
This sequence comes from Phormidesmis priestleyi ULC007, assembly GCF_001895925.1. GTDB lineage: Bacteria > Cyanobacteriota > Cyanobacteriia > Leptolyngbyales > Leptolyngbyaceae > Phormidesmis_A > Phormidesmis_A priestleyi_A. The sequence goes on from NZ_MPPI01000088.1 coordinate 248, forward strand.
ACCCAAAGTTTCAATCCACGTTCTTGTATACTCGCATCAGTGCTAGAGCCGTGCGAGCAGCCTTAGAGCCTAGCCGAAAACCTGAATTGCCCGCACCACAATACAAGCGCAGGATAAGTGCAGCCTTGCTAAATAATGTTCTGGCTTCTTCTCCCAGCGGATCAAAACCCGTCGAAATCGATTCATCCAGGAATGGGTTCTTTCGACTACCCACCTTCTCGCTCGGTAGTTCGGAATGTCATCAATAATTCGTTGTCCTTCGTCTCGCAGTGGAATGTGCCCAACATATCCCCATGCCTTGAGGATGTCTCTCACCTCATTGTAGTCATAGCCTTTGTCTAAGCAAAGATTTCGAGCTTCTCCTTCTGGACAGTCTTCCGGTACGATTCGTTGCGCTGCTAGCGTGGCTTCCGTCAATTTCATATCATGCCGATTTGCGCCTTCAATCACAATCGCTAGTGGAATGCCGTTGCCATCCGTTACACACACTCCGCTTCGTGCCAGACTTGCCTCGGTCTGTGGGATTACGCCCCGTTGCTTTTTCCCCCCAAGGGCGCTTTCACCATCGCCCCATCCATCGCGTTCCATTCCCACTCAATCCCCACCTCATCGGCGTACTGGTTTAACCCCGCTTCCCACATCCGCTCAAACACCCCGGCTTCTACCCATTCGCTGAATCGGTCATGCACGGTACTCGATGCCCCTAGACTCCTGGGAATTGCATTCCATTGACACCCCGTTCGCAGCACATAAAAGATGGCATTTAATGCCTGTCGATTCTCCATTCTCGGTCGTCCCCCTTTCGGCTTGGGGCGGTCGGCAGGAATCACAAAACTCACTCGTTCCCAAACTTCATCAGGCAGGAGAAACAATGGGTCAATTTCTGTGAAGGACATGGCTGATCAACGGCTGAAACACTCTGTAGCCAAGTATGTCATAGATTTAGAGGTTTTCGGCTAGGCTCTAAGTGGGGGGATACTCTATATGCATATGCACATGAGCCTTACTCACGACCCCTTTGAGAATCTTCACGTCTTCCGCGTCACAAATCTGCATAATCAGTTCTCGGCACCGTTTCTGAATCTCTCCTTTTAGTACTGGATAACGATTCTTCGTTACCCACACCAGATGTACCGTTAATTGGGTCACTGTATGACTCCCTCGACGCTGTTCTGCCATGATGGTTTTTCTCAAACCTACCATGTCACCCCGCTCAAGCCGTCGGGAACTGAGTAGCAACTAAAGTCTCCCACTAAAGTGGGTAGTTTCAACTAGCCTACTGGGACAATGAAAAGCGATGAGTTCCGGTTCCACGGTTGTAACTCTTCAGGAGGCTGCGAGGATGTTAAGCAGTCAAGCCTTTAACGATTGGTGCCAGCAGCTTCAAATTAATTCAGTTGCTCGTGCAGTGATTGAGCAAGTTCGGAGTGCTACGCCATCCCGCCAAGTTCAAGGACGGCGAAAGAATGTTTGCGGCAGCTATCCGAGTCGAAAGATGGGACTGACAATTCAGTTTGAGTCGCATCGCAATGAACTAGCCCGAATTCATGAACTTGAGCATGATACGACGGTTCTGGAATACTATGATCAACCGTCACCGATTGAATTAGTCTACTCGTCGAAAACTGGAAGGCGAATGCGGCATCAGTACACGCCTGATTTCTTTGTTTTGCGAACCGATGGCGTGGAATGGGAGGAGTGTAAGACCGAAGCAGATTTGATTAAACTCGCTCAAGAGAACTCAAATCGCTACTGCCAAGACGCACATAGGCAATGGGTGCGACCTCCATCCGATACATTGGAAAAAACCGATTACCTTTTGCTCCATAAGGGTTTTGAGTGCCTGTAAAATTGATCAATGAATAATCAAAAGGACTACTGTGAAATCGTTCAAAAACCTTATCAGCAGGAGGCTTGAGTCACTTTAGTATCAGGTAGAGGTCGCACCCATAGGCAATGGCATTGCCCACCAGGTGAAGCTTACGCTCAAGTCTTCGGCTTTCGATTTCGAGTTTGGTGCAATTGCGAGATCAACTGGGTGTTGCAAGATAACTGGCTGTGGCTTGAAGACTACATTGGAGTTGAAGTTCCGTCGCTATCCCCAACGGCTCTTAAAGCCTTACAGGAGCAGCTTCAGCAAATGCCTGGAATTTGTCTATCCGAGCTGGTAACTACTCAGCTTAAAAGAGTGTAAGAATTTGCGGAAACCCGTAAAAGTAACAGTCAGGTTCAAATCATTCTCAGTTCTGACGAGGCAAGCCCCTTGAATGATCCGAC
>NZ_MPPI01000089.1 GCF_001895925.1 Phormidesmis priestleyi ULC007
AATTTCAACGGTGATAGAGACGGCTCCTATTGACAAACACGACAAGCTAAAAAGCCTGATGAGTTGGAAGTTTCAATCCTTCAAAAAAGTCCAGCTCTTAGCCGATTAGAGTATACATAGGTTTCTTCGGTGCGGTAAGCATAATGCTTGAGCCGAATCGTGTCACGCAGTTGGTCTAAAAGCTTTTTCGGGCGCGGTTCCATGAGCAGTTTGGTCACATCAGTACATTATGTGCTTAATAATACTCGTATAATTACTCGCACAAATCTGAAGATATGCGGAAAATTTCTGCCGATCCACCTTAGTTAGGTTAATATGCGGAAAATTTCTGCCGATCCACCCAATTTAGGGTGATATGCAGAAAACTTCTGCCGATCCACCTGTTTTGGGATGGATCTACGGAAACTTTCTCTCTAAAAAGAAGTTAGCCCGCTGAGTTGTCCATGGGGGTGGTGTACCCAACAGCATCTATTTATCCTCAAGATTGAGCTACCACAGGGCTGTGCGTTATCCGAAAATTTTTGTTGAAGCTTGCATTCTTAGGTAGCAAAACTTTGATGGAGAAAAAGTTCACTCCAGTACTGTTAACTGCATCTACTGAGCCACACTTTCTTACTTATTTTGTGCAAGGAGATACAAGCATGAGAACTGACAAGAAAACACTTCGTTGGATAGCACTGATCTTTAATACGTTCTACTGCCTATCCGTTTGTTTGTTGCTAACAGTTTCCCTTTCAGTAAGACCTTCAATAGCTGCCTCAATCACAACACGCTTATCAGTCATGGCACAAACTGATACTGCTGAGAGAGTTGGTAACGTTATCACCGAAAAACTTGTTGAAAAAGTACTCGGTATTGCCAAGGATGCTATTGATCTTGGAAAAGCCTTGGTTGAATCTGATGTGGCAAACCCAAAAGGTTCTCAACCTGAACCAAATGAGAGAATAGAGAACTTTTTGGAGAGAACAGGTCGTCCAAGCGGAAACAGTGGGAGTTCAAAACAAGGCGGCAATAGTGGTGGTGGTAAAAACGGTCTATGAATAATTTTTGAGTAGTAGTAGTAGTAGGGTGGGCACTGCCCATCTCTACCTTCATGCGCCGACTACCGTAGCCTGTCCTTTAGCTACGGTAGTTATAATAGCTAAAACCTCTGATGCTAGAGGCTTCAGGTCTGACAAACGATTGGATGGTGCTTGCAAAACAATTACGGCAATACCAAACTGTGGCAGATTCTGCTGAAACGATAAGTTGCGATCAACTGTAATAAAAACGTCAAACTCTGCTTCTGCAAGAGCAAGAAGTTGACCATTCTTTACTCCTGTCCATCCCATTTGTGGAACTGTTTTCACCTCATAGCCAAGTAATTCTCTGGCAAATTTTCGATCTATGCATTCATCCAACAGTAGCTTCATGCTACGCCACCATGCCAACAAGCTGTTTTCCTGCCTCTTCCAGCAAGGCGATGACCTGCTCTCTAGTCACGGTTGGAAATCCATCCAAGAAATCATCGATTGATTCTCCCGCTTTAAGATAGTCCAGAAGCGTCTGCACAGGAACCCTAGTTCCAACAAACACTGGGGTTCCCCCCATAATCTCTGGAGATGCGCTGATAATTGAGGAGTTCCTAACCATAAGTTTTTGACCTCTGGGTTCTATATTAATAGTTTATCAATTCTTTCTGTCCAGGTAGCTCCGAGTCGGGTAAACGGCGCGGTCTAACAACCGCGCTGCACCGGAACGTATAAACGTAATCGGTTGAGATGCAAAGGTGATCTGCGTCCGGTGAGCGCGAACGTTATGCCGCAGAATCAGCAAAAGCTCCATGAGATTTTAGATACTCTAATCACAAATACTATGAGGTTCTTAAAAACTTTTATGACTTTGCTGGATCAATATGCTTGTCAAAAAAGAGCTGAAGTCAATGAGGTTTAAACTAGGAAAGATAGCTAACACTATATTCACCGCTGATGCTGGTGGATTAATAACAATTTCAGTCACTAATATCACTGAGCAAGACCAAAATAGAACGAGATTCTTAGACTATTCTGTTGAATCTAAGACTATATTTGAAAGCGACTCTAAAGTGCCAAAAGATAAAATCAAAGTTATTGTTAACAATACTCCGGACAAAATTTGAGCAGGTTTTAAGGCTCAAACCCGCATCCTGCCGTAAGCGGGATCTTTTTTTCCAAGTCAGGGGCAGAGCTAACTTTGAAAAAATAGCTCGATCTTGGAACCGTAAGCCCTGAAAACCTTATAGAACCGTTCAAAAAACTGTCCGGGGTATTGTGTTAATCAACACTTCGGACAAATTTAGGCGGCGATAATGCCGTAGTCACAAAGGGTTGGATAGTTGGGGTGGGATTTAATCAAGGTTGGCTCCAAGTCTAAGGTGGCAATAAAGCGCTCGAGAAGATGCTGATTGAGCGCCCGTCGCTTCACCGTTGCCATCGAGAACGGAATCGGTGCTTGCGCCAGATGCGGTGGATTGGTCTCAACTT
>NZ_MPPI01000090.1 GCF_001895925.1 Phormidesmis priestleyi ULC007
CACAATTACATCGGTAGGCTATAGAGATTGCTTGAGCCGTGTACAGTGAAAGTTGTAAGCACGGTTCTGAGGGGAGGGAGGGAGATATATCTAAAACTCACTCCTTTACCCGACCGAATTTGGTTCTGGGAACACTGTGTATGAAAAATTAGACTGAACACAGTTCCAATATTCATGGGTACCAAAGATCTTCTCAAAGAATATAATCTTTCTAGACAATGCGACAATCTGTACCCAAAAATTCTGATTCCTCTTCGTATTCAAGAAGCTCTGCTTGCTGAGCAAAGCTTAGGAAGGGCAAAAACTGCGGACAGATTTGGGGAACTCAGTGGTTGGGCAGTGGCTTTGGGAGCAATATCTCTAGCAACGCCTGTCGGATGGCTTGGTTTGATTGGTGCTGGCGCAGCAATTTTCTATGATTCCACTGAAGGTTATCAAGAACGAAAGTCAACTGTTGAGGAAGAAAATAAAAGGGCTAGACAAATTCTTAGTGACCCGGAATTGTTGCGTAAATATATGCAAAGTCAGTTAAAAAGCACGTTGCAAACAACCAGATCTAGTTTGACCAAAAGTGATGCCAGATCAGGAAAGTATGATGATGTTCTTTTAAATGCAGTTAGAGCAATACCGGGATGTCTTGTTAAAAAAGGAGAAGGGTTAAATCTTAGCTATACTTTCACGCCAGATGTTATTTTGCACATCCCTTCATTGAATCTCTGGATTGATATAGAAGTTGATGAGCCTTGGTTCTTAAGTGATTCAGGGCAAAAAGAGCCAATTCATTATATTGGTAAAGATGACTATCGAGACCAGCAGTTTTATGATGCTAGATGGATAGTTATCAGGTTTGCAGAAGAACAGATTGCTAAACAGCCCGCTTCTTGCGCTAAAGAAGTCGCAAAATTGTTGTCATTGTTCAATGTAGATGCTTCCCAACTTTTCCAAACTACTCCCGATTTGAAACCTGTTGAGCGTTGGAATTATGAGACTGCCTTGGAAATGCATAGATATTAAATTTATCTATTTGACATCTTTCAACCTTGTAGAATCGTCTCACTATTAAGTTGTCGGCAGGAGCAGCATAATAGTATCCTTCAAACCAGATGATTGGTCTCTCAGGTTAAAATGTAATGACACAGTTGAAACGAGGTCAAATCCGTGACAGTTCGGCAACCCCGCTACAGTAAAGAAGAGTTCGCTCGACGGGGCGATGAGATTTATGAAACTCAGGTGCGTCCCCAAGTCGAGGAAGGTAATCGCGGCAAAATTGTGGCGATCGACATCGAAACCGAAGACTTTGAGCTTGCTGATGATACGATGACCGCCACTCGACGACTCTATGAGCGATTGCCTGATGCTCAACCTTGGGTTGTTCGCATCGGCTATCGTGCCGTTCATCGATTTGGCGCACGGAGCTTGAAAGACGCTTTATGATGCAGGGATACGTAAATGAGAGTTATGAGGCTGTGATTTCCATCGTTGTTAAGAATGGTACTAAGGTCAAACCCGTTAATGCTGTGATCGATACTGGGTTCACAGGTTTCTTGAGTCTCTCCTCAGCAATCATTGCTGAACTTGAATTACCTTGGAGCTATCGAGATCGTGCCACTTTAGGGGATGGGAGCGAAACCCTATTTGATATCTACGAGGCGAGTGTGATTTGGGATGGACAGTTCCGAGAAATTGAAATCAATTCAGCTAACACAGAGCCGTTGCTTGGAATGAGAATGCTACGTGGGTACCGACTGCAAGTAGATACCGTTGAAGGTGGGCTGGTGACGATCGCAGCATTGACGGATGTCATTTAGAAATTGTTCGTGGGGCATGGTCTAACAATGCGATGGAGCGGCGAGTACAGTTTTTCGCTACGTTTTGGTTTTATTCATCGCCGCTCATCTTCACCGTTAGACCGCTAGGTTGTCTGTCAGGGCGCAGTCGAGAAATTGATAGTGGGGTGCGATCGCCAAGTAACTGCACATTTTCTGTGAAAATGCAGTTGCAAGCTGACTTATGGGGTACATCTGACTTTTCTCCGACTTTTTCCTGACTTTCTCCGACTGACAAATCAGGTGTACGGAGTTTAGGCTGAATTCAGTTTAAGCAATGTTAGACTTCCAAGGATAATTCAAATGCATAATGTACTTCGTGCTGCCTTTTTAGTTGCTTTTAGCACTACATTAGGGTTAGCACCTCTAACTGGAGATGTTAATACACTCGCTCAGAGCCTCCCTATCGGAGAATCTCAGTTATACTCGCCACGATTGAGAAATGGACTTTTGGATTGTTCTCCCGCATCAACGATAAGATGAGGTTTGTTCTAGAGCAGGAGAAAAGAGGTTGTTAGCATGATTCGGATTGAATT
>NZ_MPPI01000091.1 GCF_001895925.1 Phormidesmis priestleyi ULC007
TCTGAGTTTGAGAGCGTTAGTCTTAACCTCAACCCGTTGGGATCAATTCTGGAACAAGCTGAATCAATATGGCTTTTCCATTGCGCTCTAAGGGTATCAAATAAAGGTCGCACCCATCTTAACCACAAGTTTTACCTAATAGCCGATCGACAATTGTATGAATGGCTTCTAAATTAGAACTAGTCAACCCTTGCTGGGCTGAATTTGTGGTCATAGGTTTACCTCGCGGTAATCACAAAACCCGCAGTACACTCGCGATATTTGCAACGGTTGTCATACGTTGAATCTCATCTAGCGCCTTGCGGAAATTGCCCTCTCGGACATCGTGGGTGACGACCACAATTTCAGCTAGTCCATCGCGAATTCCGGCTTGCACGACTGACTCTAGGCTGACTTGATGATCACCAAAACAGGTGCCCAACTTACCGATTACACCTGGATAATCTTGAGTTAAAAATCGAGCATAGAAGCGAGTGACCAGTTCTGACATCGGCGCGATCGTACAATAATGCTGATGCGAACACGCCAGCAAAGGATCGAGTAACGGTGTTCCATCAGCTTGCGTGACTTGCCCGCGTCCGACTTTTAAGATTGCGGCAATGTTGAGAATATCAGAAACAACCGCGCTGGCAGTCGGCCCCGCTCCCGCTCCGCGACCAAAAAACATGACTTGCCCGATCGGATCGCCTTCAATCAAAATCGCGTTATAAACATCATTTACACTGGCAAGCGGATGAGTTTTTGGAACGAGCGTCGGATGCACTCTCACCTGCAATTGCTGATCAGATTCGCGTTTGGCGATCGCCAATAGCTTAATCACAAATCCCAGCTTTTCTGCATAGGCAATATCTGCTGCACCAATCTGCCGAATGCCTTCACAGTAGACTTCTGAGAGCTTGATGCGTCCGCTAAATGCTAAAGACGCGAGAATCGCAATCTTGTCGGCGGCATCTAACCCATCGACATCAGCAGTCGGATCGGCTTCCGCATAACCGAGTTGTTGAGCGTCTGCCAAAATCTCGCCAAAGTCGCCGCCCTCCGTTTGCATCCGCGTCAGAATGTAGTTGGTCGTGCCGTTCACAATGCCTATGACGGTGTTGATGCGATTGGCGCACAGCGATTGCTTGAGCGGCTCAATCACGGGAATTCCGCCCCCAACGGCGGCTTCTAATAGAACGTAGACTCCCGCTTCTGAGGCTGCCGTGAAGATTTCGTCACCAAACCGAGCGATCGCCGCTTTGTTTGCTGTCACCACGTGTTTTTTGTGGGCGAGCGCTTTGAGAATCAGCGATCGTGCAGGTTCTAAACCGCCCATAACTTCGACCACGATATCAATTTCGGGGTCGGTGACGATCGCGTCTAAATCTGTAGTGAGCAGGTCTGCGGATAGGTTTAGCGATCGGGCTTTGTCGAGCGATCGGACTCCTACTTTATGAATGACTAGCTCTTGAAGTAAGGGATGCCGTTGAGCCGGGTCGCGCAAAATTTCAACGGTTCCGGTGCCGACGGTGCCCAATCCGAGTAAACCAACTTTAAACGCCACAGTGCTTTCCTACTACGATCGTTACTCAATTCTAGAATTGTACGGGTTTGACAAGAAATAACTTCACACTTTTAGAGTAGGATTTTCGTCTGACTCTAGGAGGTGACTTTAACGGTGTCCGAGAAGCCAGTTTATTCTTGTTCCTTCAAGTTACCTAAATCGCTGGCACTAATTCTTTCCTAATTCCGATCGCTGAATTTGAGCAAATTGAAGAAATTTTAGAGAACTTTGGTTTAACCCAGCTGATGGAAGAAACGGAGAATCAAGATCGTCTTTCTAAAGCAGAAGCCCTCAATTATTATCAGTCTTTAAAGGAACAGCATGTGGACGGTTGAGTTTACAAAACGTTTTTTGAAAGAACTCGCTGCATTGCCTGCTGATATTCAAACTCGTGTGGAACTCATTGTCTTTAAAGAGCTAGAGGTTGAGAATCCATTTAAGCTAGGCTATTTGGAGAAAATGAAAGGCTACTTCGACAAGTACAAAATTCGAGTTGGGGACTACCGAATTGGTATTACTATCGAAAAAGAAGACCGCATTCTGGTTTGCGATCGTATTGCTCACCGAAGGGACACCTACAAGATTTTTCCATAAGGATCGTCAAGCCTCTCCCGGACATTTAGGGAAAGGCTAAGTAGGTAGGCGTAGAAAAGCTGAGTTGGATGAAGTTGTATTAAGTGTCTTCTGCCCTGAACCGAAAGCGTTCAACCGTATGTCCATGGGCTTTAGCTCTAGCATCTACCCCATCCATCACGGCATAGGCTAAATC
>NZ_MPPI01000092.1 GCF_001895925.1 Phormidesmis priestleyi ULC007
ATCAGCAGACAAGGTTAAGTGTCCAACAAGCTTGGAGCCAAACCAGGTGAGAGGGCTAGGGCAAGAATGCTAAGGACAACGCAAGTGAATCCTTGATGAGGCTTCGTTAATTATGACTCTCGAAATGGCTGATACGAGAGTGTTGGGGCATTTGGGAATCGGTAGCGTCTAAATATCGATGGAGAACACCCCGCCCCCGGAGTAGAGAGGAGTCCTAAAGCAATCGCATCTCCACCCCGTGCGAAACGAGGAAACCCCGATAGAGTCCTGAAGTCACAAACACATTTCAGGTAAGCCACGGGCAACCGGAGCCGAATGCTCTAGCGGGAACAGGATGACCCAAGAAGCGAAAGCCATCCGCCGAAAGGCAAGCGGAATCGATAACGCGATGGATAGGGCAAATGCCTGACCTGAAAGGGTGCTGACGTGGGACAGGTGATCTCCAGAAGCAACGTTGAGAAGAAACTGAACGCTGAGGGAAAAGTTAGGTGCAGACCCAGTTTGTAAACGAAACCCAGCGCACGACCGATTGGCAAAGCGTCAACTGGCGCAAAGCAAACCGGGTCGTGAAGAATCTGAGACAACGCATCTTCCGAGCTACTCGGTGTGAAGACTGGAAACGAGTGAGAAACCTGCAACGGTTACTGCTCAAAAGCTACTCCAACGTTCTCCTTGCCGTGCGTCGAGTCACCCAGATTAATGCAGGAAAGAACACACCGGGCATCGACAAGATGCTGGTGAAAACGGGACCTGCAAAAGGCAAGTTGGTGGATTTGCTCAAGCCGCAAAACGCTTGGCAACCACTAGCCGCAAGACGGGTACAGATTCCGAAACGCAACGGCAAACGTCGCCCGCTGGGAATCCCCAGCATCATCGACCGCTGTTTACAAGCGGTGGTGAAAGCGGCATTAGAACCGTGTTGGGAAGCTCAATTTGAACCCACCAGTTATGGGTTTCGTCCCAGTCGCAGTGTACATGATGCCATTGCTCGCCTCTATGTCACCGCCAATGTGAACAATCGCAAGAAGTGGGTTCTAGAGGCGGACATCGCAGGATGTTTTGACACCATTGATCATGACTTCTTGTTGCAGCAAATCGGGCACTTTCCCGCTCGTCGGGTGATTGCCCAATGGCTCAAAGCAGGATACGTGGAAAATGGCATCTTTCATCCCTCCGAAGCAGGCACTCCCCAAGGCGGCATTCTTTCTCCGCTCTTGGCGAACATTGCGCTGCATGGCATGGAAACCGCACTGGGAATCACGCGCTATGCTCAAGGCTGTGTGAAAAGAACGGTGAAACGAGTGCTGGTTCGCTATGCCGACGACTGTGTGGTGGTCTGTGACAGCCAAGTCGAGGCAGAGCAAGCCCAAGTTGACCTTCAACGCTTCCTCAAGTTCAGAGGGTTGGAACTATCCGAGGAGAAAACTCGCATTGTCCATCTATCGGAAGGATTTGACTTTTTAAGCTTCAATGTCCGGCATTATCGGAGCCAAAACACTCGCACAGGATGGAAACTGCTGATTAAGCCTGCAAAACAAAGCGTGGCAGCCTTTCGAGAGAAACTGCGTGCCACCTTTAAGCGACTTCATGGCAGCAATGCCCGGTGTCTGATCAAAGTCCTCAACCCGATTCTGCGCGGTTGGGCAAACTACTACCGAAACGCAGTCAGTTCAGAGGTGTTTCAACACTTGGAACACTACGTCTTCTGGAAGCTCAGGCGCTGGATTAGCAAAACCCATCCCAACAAGTCCTTCGGCTGGCGTGACCATCGTTACTGGGCGCACCATCCTGCCTACCCCGGCAGTCAATGGAACTTTGTGGATAAAGACACGGGCATGGTTCTCTATCGCATCGGCTATACCCGGATTCAACGGCACACCTTAATTCGAGGAGATGCCAGCCCGGATAATCCTGAACTCAAAGACTACTTTGAGCAACGGACAAAACAGTCAAGGCAGATCGGGGAGTACCCAAAAGCGGTGCAACGGGTCATCCAGCATCAGCAAGCCCAGTGTCCGAACTGTGGACAATCGCTCTTCAATGCCGAGGATATCCACATTCATCACCACGTCCCACGTCAACAAGGTGGAACCAATCACACGTCTAATCTCGTTGCAGTACACCTCGTGTGTCATGCACAATTACATCGGTAGGCTATAGAGATTGCTTGAGCCGTGTACAGTGAAAGTTGTAAGCACGGTTCTGAGGGGAGGGAGGGAGATATATCTAAAACTCACTCCTTTACCCGAC
>NZ_MPPI01000093.1 GCF_001895925.1 Phormidesmis priestleyi ULC007
CAAGTACACTTGGCGGTTGAGGGTTTAGACAGTTCTCTCACGACTCATTTCTGCGGACTACAAAACTATTCTAGATTCACCACATTCTTCTTCTCCTGTCAATGCGTAAGTCCTATTCGATTGCAAAGTTTCCCTGCGACGATCTCACCACGATAGATCGACTTTGGATGCAGCATTCAAACAATCGATTTGGTATCAGTATATGGAGAGATATCTGGTTGTCTTTCGGTTGCAAAGTTGACAACGACGCGGAGCATCGTCTAGGTAAAGCTGTTGGTTGGTACGAAGGTGGGTGGAAATTTGGGGATAAAATAGACTTCAGCTTGTCTGCTCCCGTAGGACATCTCCCAAGTCTTTTTTCAGCAAAAAGTGGAGTTTTATTGAGAATACTAGGATGTGCAGAAATGATGCACTCTGCGCTTGCGTGGAGATTTGCGAACTGCTCATTGACAGAGCTAGAACAATCTCTTGATATGGCCCAACCCCAAATTGATGTGAAGTATGAACAGAGAGGAACAACTTTAGAGGTGTATATTGCTTCTCAAGAACCACTGACTCCGATAAATTCGCTAGAGGCAGACTATAGTAAGGCTTCACTTCTGCTGAACGCTAAACGATATGCAGAAGCATTGGAGAGTTTTGAAGCACTTCTACAGATATATCCAAATTGCGTCGATGCTCATCGAGATAGGGGGCTAGCGCTCGGTAGTCTTGGTAGGCATGAGGAAGCCTTGACCGCTTTTGAAACGGCTTTGCAGCTAGATCCAACCTCCGAGTCAGCATATTTTTACAAAGAATCTGCACTTTACAACCTTGGGCGTTTAGGAGAAGCCTTGCAGTCTTACGAGACGCTACTCAGACGGAACCCAAAGTCTGCTTTTGGATATTTTCGCAAGGGAATAGTGTTTCACCAGCTTAGACGACATGAAGAAGCTTTAGATTCATGGGAGCAGTCACTATCTTTCGACCCAAACAATGCTGAAGCTTATCGTCATATAGGAGCTGTACTTGATAATCTACAACGGCACGACGAGGCATTACTCTGTCTGAACGAGGCATTGCGATTAGATCCGAGTTCTGCTTTAGTTCATCACAGTAGAGGTGCTATTTTAGATAATCTTGGACGGCATGAAGAAGCATTACTTTCACTAGATGAGGCACTAAGACTAAATCCAAATCACGCAGGAGCCTATCACAGTAGGAAGATTGTGCTTGACAAGCTTGGACAGCATCAATAACAGAGACTTCCTTTACTGCTATTGCAAAAGTGCCGCATAACAACCGCGCTGCACCGGGACTTGCCAACATGGTCGGCTGATTTTTAAAGGTTATCTGTGTCCGGTGAGCGCGACCGTTATATTTCACCCGTTGGAAGTTAGACGGGATGCAATTCGGGCGCTACCCTAAATCCACACTATTCACAACCACCTGATGAAGCGCTTGATAACGAGTTCGCGCTTTGAATTTGGCAAGAACATTGTTCATGTGAAATTTAACTGTGCTTTCGCTAATCACCAGATGATTGGCAATATCCCGATCGCGCAATCCCCCCGCCAACAGTCATCATTTCTAACTCGCGTCAATGCCCCAACTCTCGCCACGGGCAACCGCTGCGATCGCCTCCCTCAATTGTCCCGGTGTGAGGGTCAGATCGACTTTAGCTCAGATCTTGCACCAGTCTCAACAAGGGGTTGCCAAAAAGCTCAAAGTCTGAAAGAAAGGGCGTAGAAACATTTCAATGGGACGGTTATGGAAACCATCTTGGAACACGCCCAAGGATTAGTGTACGCTCTACTCGGATTGATGCCTAGTTCCGATCAGAAAACCAGCTTCAGTGCGCTACTCGGACTGTTTTTAGATGCGTCCGGTCATGCTTTGCCCCAACATTGCCCGATAAAATCTGCCAGTGCGTTGAGTCGATTTCTAAATATCTATGGGTGGTCTACCCGGTCGGTGCTGCGAACCACTCGCCAAACGGTGCTGAAACAGATGGCACAGCATCTATCCCGTTCTGACAGTCCGCTGAAAGTGATCATTGACTTAACAACGCTACCGAAGTGCGGCGAGTTTCGGCATCTGGGCGACCCGACGGAGGATGGAGCAAAGCCCAACCCCTGGGTGCGAGTCCTCAACGGCAAGCGG
>NZ_MPPI01000094.1 GCF_001895925.1 Phormidesmis priestleyi ULC007
TTCAGCTAACGTGCGATCCTCTTCTGAAGTCAAAATGATCCGGAGGGGAGCAGGCATAAGGAGGGGTTAATTAGAGGGTCTTCCTATCTTATATTTAACTTCACCCTCCTACTTAATGAGCGAGAAGGGGTACGCCGAGCCGCAATTACCCACGCGTCAAACCATCGGTGCGATTCTTAATCGCATGGGATATCGCCTAAAAAAACACAGAAGACCAAACCCTTGAAAAAGATTGCTCAAACCGATGCGATTTTCGAGAATGTGTTCCGAGAGAATCAGACCTCGGATGACAACCCCAAATCGTTGCGACTCTCCATTGATAGCAAAGCCAAAGTCAAGATTGGCAACCTCTCCCGAAATGGGAAAGCACGAACCTTGGAGCCGAAGGCTGCCGATGACCACGATACAGCGTGGCAAGCCGTTTTAGTCCCCTTTGGCATTCTTAATACCGATACCAACCAGTTGTCGATTTACTTGGGACAATCTGCTGAGACCAGTGATTTTATCGTTGATTGTTTAACGACTGGGTGGGATGACCATCAATCCCACTACCCTGAACTAGATGAATGGGTGATTGACCTCGATAGGGGAGCCGCAACCAGAAGTGACCGAACGCAGTTTATCAAGCGCATGGTCGAACTGTCTCAGGCAATCGGGTTGAGAATTCGATTGATTTACTACCCTCCTTACCACAGCAAGTACAACCCCATTGAACGCTGTTGGGCAGCACTAGAGAACTATGGGAATGGGGCAATTTTAGATTCTGTTGAAGCCGCAGTGCAATGGGCAACCCACATGACCTGGAAGGGAATTGCACCGACTGTGCAACTAGTTGATCCTATCTATGAGAAAGGAATCAAGGTGTTGCCTGAGGAGTTAGAACGGTATCAACCTTTCTGGCATCGCTCTAAAACCTTGTCCAAGTGGGATATCACGATTGTTCCAGCTTGACCGGGGTCTTATTTCTTTGCAAGCCCCTTACGGGTGATATGACAGAACAGACGATGCTCAATCTTATTCCATTTACTGGTTCCAGGCGGATAGTGACAAACCTCAACTTTCATGCCCGTTCCGTCTGCCAAACGTTGTAGCTCCTTCCATAAGCGGTTACGATGGCCGTTGCTGCCACCACTATCAGCCGTGATGAGCAGGCGATGAGATTTCGTCATACCGAGGCTGCCCCAGTTCGTGCCACCATCGCCGGATCGCTTCGACAGCGAACTCGGCTGTATCACTACTGATGCCGACTGACACGCCAGCATCATTTTCAGCGATGTCATACACTCCATAGGGAACGGCTTTACCCAGCTTTTGGTCGGGAGAATCATGAGTGTCTACTGCTAGGGGTTTACCCTTGGGACGGTACTCTCGTCCTTCATTCGCCTTATTGCCTAGCACTTCTTTCTTCTTGGTATCAACGGAAATGGCTGGACACCTCCTACATTGATAAGCTTTGACACGCTTGGCAATGTGTTTGAATTGTTGGTCACGCTCAGGATGGTCGTTTCCTTCTCTCCTTTTCCGATTTCCCTGAAGCGAGTAACCGAGGTCTTTGAGAATTTCGGATAGCTTCGTCCGTCCGACTTGATGACCTTGCTGATTCAACTCTTTTTGCAAATTCGTCAAACTTTTGCATGTCCATCGCAGCGGCGATTGTGGATCACCCCTTTCCGTCGGTTCGATTAAACGCTCAATGGCCTGTTGCAAAGTTTGGTCGTGATGTTCAAGTCGTTTACGACCACCACCCACTTGACGTTGTCGGCTAGAGACTAATGGAATTGCAGAGCGCAGTTCTTCGATACCGTTCCTGACCATTCGGTCTGATAAGCGTGTTGCTGCCGCAACGGCTACTATGCCACCGTGCCCTATTGCCATCGCTTCGGTCGCACCCCATCGGCGACGACCACGCTCGTCAAGATTGTTGACCAACGACAGATACTTGACTCGGAGCATTTCGACTGTCTTAGGGTTCGGCATCTCGATAGACTCACAAAGTTGCGTGATGATAGTAACTTGAGTGTTGTGATGTCGAGGGAGAAAAATCGAAGTCCTTCTATGGCGGGATGAACAGGAGTGAGGAATGCGGGAAAGTGCAGATGAATTCAGGCTCGTCAGGGAGGTTCAAGG
>NZ_MPPI01000010.1:0-141092 GCF_001895925.1 Phormidesmis priestleyi ULC007
TAACAATTGAGCGCTCATACTCACCCCTCTTGGTTGCATCACTGAGGTAATATCATGATTGAATGATTAAATCAAGTAGAGGTCGCACCCCCATCACAGTGTTGATGTGCCCACCCATGCCATTGTTGTGGGCAACTTTATTGGCATTAATAATGTAAAACTTCAGATGTTGCTCAACGATTTGCTGCTGCATGGGTTGGGGTAGATGTTCCCACACTTCCTCAGTGTTGTACGGAGTATTCAACAAGAAGGTTCCACCTGCAACAACATGCTGAAGCATATCAAACCGTTCCAGGAATGCTGACTGGTGACAGGCGACAAAGTTTGCACAACTAATCAGATAGGATGAGCGAATCGGTTGTGAGCCAAACCGTAGGTGAGAAATGGTAACGGAACCTGATTTTTTGGAGTCATAAACAAAGTATCCCTGAGCGTAGTTGTCCGTTTCTTCACCAATGATCTTAATTGAGTTTTTGTTAGCTCCAACTGTGCCGTCCGAACCCAGTCCGTAAAAGATAGCGCGAATGACCTTATCTGATTCGATCGAAAATCCTGAATCATAGTCCAGGCTAGTGTGGGTGACATCATCATTGATTCCCACTGTGAAATGGTTTTTTGGACTAGCGGCTGTCAGATGATCAAATACACCTTTGATCATCGCAGGTGTAAATTCTTTGGAAGATAGTCCGTAGCGACCGCCGATAATTAATTTTGAGTTTTGAGCTTTGAGTGTTGAATTTGTTTCATAAATAGCGTTGACCACATCCAGGTATAACGGTTCGCCTGTGCTACCGGGTTCTTTAGTGCGATCGAGAACAGCGATCGCCTTCACACTCTCAGGCAACACCTCAACAAATCGTTTGACATCAAAGGGACGATACAGCCGCACTTTCACCACACCGACTTTTTCACCACGGGCATTCAGGTAATCAACCGTTTCATGAACTGCTTCGCAACCCGACCCCATCAACACAATTACCCGTTCGGCATCGGGTACACCGTGATAATCAAACAGGTGATAGGATCTCCCCGTTAATTGCCCTAATTGCTCCATCGCAGTTTGCACGATGTCTGGACAATCTGCGTAGTATGAATTGACCGTTTCCCGTGCCTGAAAATAGACATCTGGATTTTGGGCTGTTCCTCGCAGGACGGGATGATCAGGAGACAGTGCCCGCGATCGATGCGCGTGAATCAAATCTTCATCAATCAGCGATCTCAAATCCTCCTGCTCTAACAACTCGATTTTTGCAATTTCATGAGACGTGCGGAAGCCATCAAAAAAGTGCAGGAAGGGAATTCTGGATCGCAGCGTGGCGGCTTGAGCAATCAGAGCAAAATCTTGCGCCTCTTGCACAGAAGCAGAGCAAAGCATAGCAAACCCAGTAGCACGAACCGCCATCACATCACTATGGTCGCCAAAGATAGAAAGTGCCTGTGCTGCCAGCGATCGCGCTGCCACATGAAACACGGTCGGGGTGAGTTCTCCGGCAATCTTGTACATATTTGGGATCATCAGCAACAATCCCTGGGATGCAGTGAAGGTTGTCGTCAATGCACCCGTCTGCAAGGCTCCGTGAATGGTTCCAGCAACCCCTGCTTCGCTCTGCATTTCAACCACAGCAGGAATAGTGCCCCAGAGGTTTGGCTTGTTCTCAGAAGCCCAGACATCTGCCCCTTCAGCCATTGGCGTAGAAGGCGTGATGGGATAAATAGCTATCACTTCATTCAGTTGATAGGCAACTTGAGCAACGGCTTCGTTAGCATCAATGGTTGCAACAGTTCTCAGCTTAGAATTTGCCATAACCATAGAGTCCCAATGATTGGCTATAGCATTGAGGTTAGGTAAACAGTTTGAGGAACTTGTGAGGAATCAGACAATTTCTTTGGGCGTTCTTGCATCACGAGTGGAGAGGAGCGATATACGGTGCGCTTAATAGCACATCCGATCGTCTCCGTAATGAATATGAAAATATATGAAAAGATTCTGCCTATTCACCTTCAGCAGCACATTATGGAGAAAGATTCTACCGAAGTGCTAAATTTGGGGCGTTATGCCGAATCCTTCTGCCTATTCACCCACTACGGGATCTTAGGCGGAAGCTTTCAGTCTATTAATAGTTAGCCTGACGGGTTGAAGCCAGATTCTAAAATCTGCTGAAGAATTGTCAGGTTTTTGGGTCTACTCACAAGTTCTTCAAATTTATCTCCCATAATCTGGGTAAGAAGAAAAGGAGTGATTATGCCATCCTACACGTCTGACAAATATCAAGTACCCCTCTTTCGAGATTGCCCTCACTGTAAACAATCTATATCTTCAAACTTTCGCTATTGTCCTCATTGCGGAGTCTCGCTAATACAACCGATTCCCAACTATATAGATCCTTCAATCCCTAATTACATAAAAGCCCCAAAGGGGTTTACTCCTACTCCACCTGAATATCCGCGGCAAATTGATCCTCCAATAAAAATTGATATTCATTCGGAAGCGATACCCAACGAATATTGTCCACACTGCGGACAACTTATAATTCGTCCAAAACCTCTCGTAGACCCTCTCATTTTTGATGGACGGACGAACTATGTCCCCTCAAACAACGGCTCATGCTTTATTGCTACTGCCTGTAACGCAGACACAGAAACTTTAAGCACATTCTACAAATTCAGAGACAAAATTTTGTTGCCTTCGTTCTTTGGCAAAAAATTAGTCCAATTTTACTATTGCTTTTCACCTAGCATAGCTCAGGTTATCCAGAAATCTAAGATACTTCAAAACTCGATTTTATCTATATTACTCAAGCCGTTAGCAGCTTTATTGAAGCTTACTGTTCTTTACCCCAAAGAACCTTAGTGCCTTCGTATCAATGCTTGGCTATTGCCTTATTAGGAGGATTAGTGGTCTAACAATCCTGTTGGAGTGGCGAGCAGAGTTTTCTTGCTTCTATTCAGGGCTGTTATCGCCGCTCAACAGGGGCGTTATGATAATCGATATCGATCGCGCTTCATTGCACGATCAGGTCTGAATTTGCTCTAAGTACCTCAATGTTCGTTCTGCTTCTTGAGGGTCAAGAATACTGAGGGCAAAGCCCACATGGACGATCGCATAATCATCGATTTTTGCTTCAGGCACATAGGCAAGACTGACTTCTTTAATTACGCCTCCAAAGCTGACTCTACCAGTCCGCAGCAATGGATCGTCCTGATTGTGGATGCCGATAATTTTTCCTGGAACTGCTAAACACATCGTTCTTTACCTCCTGAAATTTCCCGTAGCGCTGCCATGATTTGACCCAATGCAATGCCGCCATCGTTGGCTGGAATCTTCTGGTGCCAGTAGGGTCGAAATCCTTCTGCTCTCAATCGTTGAATGGCGCGTTCGGTTAGATATTTGTTTTGAAAACAGCCGCCTGTAAGAACGACTCGCTCTTCTCCAACTCGGTTCGCGATCGCTACTATCATCTCAACCAGTGTGTTATGAAACTTGGCTGAGATATTGCTGATCGATAGACCTGATCGACTATCAATTAAGATTCTCCGTACCATCGCTGCCCAATCTAAGATCTCCGACTTCTTTGGAGAAGTCGGAGATCTGGTTGATTGAATTTCAAATGGATAGGATTCATCGGTTTCAAAGCCCTCGATCGCAAACTCTAATTCCATCGCTGCCTGCCCTTCAAATTGGATGTATTGACGCAATCCGAGGATTGAAGCGATCGCATCAAACAAGCGTCCGGCACTGGATGTAATTGGAGCATTGAGATTCTTGTTCAGCATAGTTTTCAAGATTTTTAATTCTTGATCTGAGAATGTTTGTATAGAGTCAAGTGCCTTCATCTCAAACACCTGATCACCATACAGCTCGTAAAGCAATCCGATCGCCGATCGCCTCGGTTCTTTAACGGCTTTATCTCCTCCAGGCAGATGGAACGAACGCAGGTGAGCAACCCGCCTAAAGGTCGTATCGGTGATGTGCAGAAATTCACCACCCCAGAGAGTGCCATCCGATCCGTAGCCTGTGCCATCCCAGGCAATGCCTAAAACGGAACCCTCAAGCTGATGCTCTGCCATACAGGAGAGGATATGAGCGTAGTGATGTTGAACGGGGATAACCGGAATCTGCAATTGATTAGCAAGTTGATGAGCGAACTGTGTAGAGCGATAATCGGGATGTAAATCGCAGGCGATCGCAGTCGGTTGCAGTTCATAGATCTGTTGAAAACTAGCGATCGTTTGTTGAAACGCCTCAAATGCCGGAACTGTCTCCAAATCGCCAATGTGCTGACTGACAAAGACCTGCTGATTGGTTGAAAAGGCGATCGTATTCTTTAAATGTGCGCCAACGGACAGGATTTTGGATTTTGAATGAATTGAAATCGGCAACGGCGCATAGCCCCGCGCACGACGCAATACCACTTTCTGTTCCATCACCACTCGAACAATGGAATCATCAATTGGACGGGCGATCTCACGATTATGAATAAGAAACAAATCAGCAATGGTTCCGAGCCGTTGGATGGCTTCCTGTTCATCGGTGCAAATGGGTTCATCGGCAAGATTGCCACTGGTTGCCACAATAGGAAAACCCACATCAGCCATCAGTAGGTGATGTAAGGGCGTGTAGGGCAACATGATGCCTAGATACGGATTGTGGGGGGCAACAGATGGGGCAATTTTAGCGTTGAGAGTTTGGGTTTTGGAGTGTTTTAAGAGAACAATCGGAGCTTCGGGCGATCGCAACAACTGTTCTTCTAACTCTGAGACTTCGCAATCAGCCTTGATTAACTCCAGGGAAGGATACATCAATGCAAAGGGTTTAGCGGCTCGTTGTTTTGCTTGCCGCAATCGCTGAATTGCTGTCTCATTACGAGCATCAACCATTAAATGAAATCCACCCAAGCCTTTGATCGCCACAATCTTGCCCTGGCGAATTGCATCTGCTGCTATCTTCAAAGCATTGTCGTGAGACGCGATTTCACCGGATGGATTCCACAATTGTAGATGAGGTCCGCACTGCGGACAGGCATTGGGCTGGGCATGAAACCGCCGATCGCCAGGATTTCCGTACTCTATTTGACAATCTCTGCACACTTTGAAGTACTGCATCGTTGTGTTAGAGCGATCGTAGGGAAGCGCGTCAAGGATGCTGAAGCGAGGACCACAATTCGTACAGTTGGTGAAGGGATAGCGATAGCGGCGATTTGTAGGGTCAAAGATCTCCTGAAGGCACTCTGGACAAGTGGCGATGTCGGGCAGAACAATAGCTGTTTTCTCACCCACAACACTTTTGCGAATTTCAAAAATAGAATAACCAACTGGATCAAACCATGAGGATTCTAAACTTTGAATGTGCGATCGCGATGGTTTTTCTTGATTAAGTCGGTGCAGAAATGTATCGAGCTGCGATCTCACTCCTTCAATGTCAATCACGACACCTTGAGCAGAATTATTGACCCAACCCGTTAACCCTAAATCAGCCGCTAACCGATAGATAAAGGGACGAAAGCCGACCCCTTGAACAGCTCCCTGAATCACGAGATGTAATCGTTGCTGGAATACAATATTCATCGTGTGATTTGTTGTACCTCAATCGTTGCTTGCATCACGCCTGCTTCGATCGATCGCAGGCTAAATCCTAACTTTTCACAGACTCGCTGCATCGCAGAATTATCAGCCAGAATTTCGGCATGAATGTGTTCTAGCTGTTCATCCTGACCCACTTGGAGCAAACGTTTCAGCAGTTCTGTGCCTAATCCCTGACACTGGTAGCGATCGCTGACCAGGAGCGCAAATTCTGCCTCATTGGTGCCGTGCAGTTTGCTGAGTCGGGCAACTGCCAGAATTTCATGCGCTTCGGTATCTGGATGAGTATAGTCAGCCACCAACGCCATCTCGCGATCGTAATCAATAAAACAGAGTCGCGTCAGGCGATCGTGAGCCGTGCGTTGACTGAGTTTAATCAGATGAAAATAGCGAAAATAAACGCTTTGTTCAGACAGTGTTTTGTGGAACTGAATCATCAGCGGTTCATCTTCAGGACGAATGGGACGAATGGTGAGGAAGGTGCCATCCTTCATTGTCCAAGCAGAAAGGTATTGCGTGGGATAAGGGCGAATTGCCAGCCTGGGTAACTGATCCAGGTGAATATCCAGTCCATGCAAAACGATGCGAGCATCCAGAGCGATGAATGGAGCCGACTCCTGGCTTCTGGCTAGTAAGGGATTGATATCAATTTCTTTGATCCACCGTTGCTCGACGACAAGTTGACTGAAGCGCACCAATAGTTGCTCTAATGCGGCTAAATCAACTGCTGGTCGTCCGCGAACGCCTTTGAGTGCCCGATAGATGTGGGTTTGTTCCATCATCCGTCGCGCCAGTGTGGTGTTGAGTGGCGGTAGAGCGATCGCCCGGTCTTCAAACACTTCTACCAGTTGTCCACCCGATCCAAACAACACGACAGGTCCCAACTGATCATCCAGACTGCTACCCATGATCAGTTCATAGCCGTCGAGTTTAACCATTGGCTGAACGGTAACGCCAATGAAGGAGGCGGGATCAGCAACAACAGCCGCTTCAATGTTTTGATATGCTTTTCTAACAGCATCAGCATCGGCAAGATTCAACTTCACGCCACCCACATCTGATTTGTGGGTGATGGTTTGTGAGAGCAATTTCAGCACAACCGGATAGCCGATCGCATCTGCACAATGCACTGCATCCTCTTCACTCTGGGCAACACAGGTTTGAACGACAGGAATGCCGTAAGCATGGAGAATTTGTTTAGATTCGGCTTCGGTTAGTAGGGTGCGATCGGCTTGACGAGCGGTTTGGATGATGGTTTCTACCAAGGGGCGACCCCTTGCGGGTATCTCGAAGAGATCGGGAATTTCTGCATCTAATCCAGCTAATGTAGGCGTTTCGTAGATGCCTCGCAGGTTATAGCTGTAGCGCCACATGTCGCTGAACACTCGTGCGGCTGCATCGGGATAGGCATAGGTGGGAATGCCAGCCTGGTTGAGAATTGCCTCCCCTGCTGCCACATCGGCTCCGCCCATCCAACTTGCCAAGATCGGTTTATGTTTTAGAGATGCTGTAGAGGTTTGTGTAGTTTCGACATAGGCTTTCAACTGCTCGGCTGTTTGTGTAGGATCGGTCATCGCTTGCGGCGTGAGAATGGTCAACAAGCCATCACTGTTGGGATCTTGAGCAGCAATTTCCAGTGCTTTTGCATAGCGCTGTGGATCAGCGTCACCGAGAATATCGATCGGGTTGTCATGACTCCAGTGTGTGGGCAGGACTTGATTCAAGTGGGCGATCGCTTCCTCCGATAGTTCCGCCAGTTCTCCGCCAGCAGCAATCAGCGCATCAGTAGCGAGTACGCCTGGACCTCCGGCATTGGTCAAAATCGTTAAGCGCGATCCTTGCGGACGGGGTTGTTTTGCCAGCACTTCTGCCCTATCAAACAAGTCAGAAATGGTGTCAACTCGCAGAACCCCACAGCGATGGAAGGCAGCATCCAGCACCCCATCACTCCCCGCTAAAGCTCCGGTGTGGGACGTGGCGGCTTTGGCAGCGGCGGTAGTGCGACCTGCCTTCAGCACAATAATCGGTTTGGTGAGGGCAACTTCCCGCGCTGCGGAGAGAAACGAACGGGCATTGGCGATCGACTCCATGTAAATCACGATGCTGTGGGTGTGCGGATCGTCGCCCAAATAATCGATCAAATCACCCCAGCCCACATCCAGCATGGAACCCACTGACACAAACGCACTGAAGCCCACATTCTCCCGCAAACTCCAGTCTAAAATGGCGGTACACAGTGCCCCACTCTGGCTAATAAAGCCCACATTGCCAGGACGCGCCATTGCTCCTGCAAAGGTGGCATTCAAACCCGTAAGTGGATTCATCACGCCCAGACAATTTGGACCAATAATGCGTAAATTACCCCGCCGTGCCCGTTCCAAAATTTGCGCTTCTAATGCCGCCCCCGTTGCCCCCGATTCCTTGAATCCCGCCGAGATGATGATCGCGCCTTTGACCTTTGCTTCTACGCATTCCGTAATCACATCAGGAACGCCGGGAGCAGGCACAACTACGATCGCCAGATCAACGGGTTCAGGAATGCTGCTAACGGTGGGATATGCCTGAATCCCCAGCACACTATGTCTCTTAGGATTGACTGGAAATACTGTGCCACCAAAAGTGTGGCTGATCAGATTCCAGAGCACTGTTCGCCCGACACTGCCAACCCGATCGGTCGCCCCAATCACCGCCACACTTTTTGGTGCAAAGATGGCTTTTAGAGGTTGATGCTCAGTCCGCAAGATATCGTAGGCTTTGTCCATCGCTGACTTAAATGTTTCGGGCATCACCCCTCCTCAAGACACATCGAGAAATGCCAATTCAAACTCTTGTCCTTGTTTCACCTCGCAATTGGGCTGGTGACACTCAGGACATTCATACAGTAAATCTGTGGGTTGAAATTCAAGCTGGCAATTGGCACAGTAACAGACCACAGGAACTAGCTCTGTTTCGAGCCGAGCATCTTCTGCGATCGTGCCTTTTTTCGCAATTTCAAACGCAAATTCCAAAGAGTCGGGTACAACTCCAGAAGCCGCACCCACTCGCATATGCACTCCGTCAATATGGTGAGCGCCTTCCTGTTTGGCACGTTCCACAGCCCGCTCTAAAATACTTTGCATCATCCCAACTTCATGCATGATTCTGTCCTCATTGATTGCATTAACTGTTCAATTTCCTGGAGTGCTGCTTCCATGCCCTGATTCGCAACCACAGAAAAGCACTCTCCCAACTCAAAATTTATCCCCGGCACCATCACCCACCACGCCTGGGGATGTTTGCTATAGAGCGCCTGTGTCATTGCCAGCAACACCTGCGGTTCACACCAATGTCCTGATGTGATGCCATCAGCAGGCTCCAGTAGGCGAACTTGGATCTCTTGGTCTGCGGTGGCAGGATAAGCATCAATAAAAATGGCGATATCAACCTTTGCCAGCAATTCAACCAATTCGGGGGTCAGTTGGTGAACGGCGATCGCCTTCACATTCGGCATTCCCCAAGTTGCAATCTGTTGAGCAATCTCCTGCCCTACGCCATCATCACTGCGGAGCGGACTGCCGTAACCAATCACTAGAATCGATCGGTGCAAGCTTTTGAGTGTAGCGGCTAGGTGGCAGTCCATGATGTGTTCCTGATAATTTCCTGAGGAGCGATCGACCTATTGGCTCCACTTTGAGGTTAGGAAAACAATTTGATGAACTTGTGAGGGTTTATAAAAAATGAATCATTAATCTCGCCAGGTTTCGTTGAGCAGCGTGCCATCAGCACCAACCAGTTGAACATGGAGCGGCATCTGCCCAGCAGCGTGGGTGGAGCAACTGAGGCAGGGGTCAAAAGCGCGAATTCCGGCTTCCACTCGGTTTAGCATTCCTTCCGGGATATCAGAACCGTGGATGAAATGGCGGGCGATCTGCGCCACAGTTCGGTTCATTGCCAGGTTGTTTTGTCCGGTGGCAATCACTAGATTCACTTTCTGCATTAGCCCGTTTTCGTCTACCTGATAGTGATGAAATAACGTACCGCGTGGGGCTTCGCTGACTCCCACACCTGACCGTTGATTAATGCCTGCATCGGCTCTTAAATGCGTTGAGAGTAAGTCTGGATCATCGATCGTTTGTTCAATTTTCTCGATCGCGCCCAAAATCTCAATCAAACGGGCGTAGTGGTAGAAGAATGAAGATGTAACGGTGCCATGACCGCGATCGCGAAATTCCCGCAGTTCTTGATCCGCTAGGGGTGTCCCAATCTGGGTGCAAATATTTAGCCGTGCCAGGGGGCCTACGCGATAGATACCGCTGTCTAGCCGACAGTGATCGTTCTGGTCGGGGTAGCCCAAGGGACGGTAGTAGGGGGATTTCAAGTAGGAATCCGATTCCACCGCTTCGCCAATAAATTCCTGGTAGCGAGCGGGATCGAGGCGGTCAGCGACAATGTTTCCGGCACTATCGACAAAGCGAAGATAACCGTCGTAATGCTCCCATAAGCCATCGGGTGTGACCAATCCCATAAACAGAGAGGGAAAATTGCCAAAGGTTTGGGCTTCGCGTTCGTGAGTCTGAAGCAATTGCTTAAATTGTTCTAGAGCATTCAGGGCAGTGGTGCGGACTTCTGGAATGCGATCGCGGATATGAGTCCGTCCCTCTTCAGACAAGGGTTCTCGCACTCCACCAGGAACCGCCCAAGCGGGATGAATTTTGCGTCCCCCTAATTGTTCAATAATCTCTTGTCCAAACTGACGGAGGCGAATGCCGCCCCGTGCTAAATCAGGGTTAGCCGCCATTAACCCAAAGATATTGCGCGTTTGGGGATCACTTTCCATGCCCAGCAACAAATCGGGTGCGCTGAGGTGAAAGAAGCTGAGGGCATGGGACTGGATGATTTGTGCCAAATTCATTAAGCGGCGTAGCTTGACCGCTGCGGGGGGAATCGTGACTGCCAGAATGCGATCGCCCGCCTTAGCCGATGCCAGCAGGTGGCTAACGGGACAAATGCCACAAATCCGCGCTGTAATGCCTGGCATTTCCCACAGCGGTCGTCCCTCACAAAACTTTTCAAATCCGCGAAATTCTGTGACATGAAAGCGGGCATCGGTGACTTGCCCGACATCATCCAGGTAAATTGTAATTTTGGCGTGTCCTTCAATCCGCGTCACCGGATCAATCACAATTCGCTGAGACATCAATCCTCCTCCTTAGCCGAATTTGATTTGTTGTCCTTCTAGATGAGGCATATTGCCTGTTAATAGCGGTTCCAGGGCAGCTCGAATCCGATCGGCGGGCGGTGGACAACCAGGCAGGTAAACATCGACCGGAACAACAGTATGAACAGGCGTGACCCGATCGAGCAAAGGCGGCACAATTCCCGGCTCAGTGGGAATCTGAGCATGAAGATCAGCCGCTTCGATGTAGCATCGTTGCAGTACAGGTTCAGCACTGCCAAGGGAGTTGCGGAGAGCCGTGACGTTGCCAGTCACCGCACAATCGCCAAAGGAAATCAGCAACCGCGATCGTGCTCTGACTTTGCGAATCATGTCGAGGTGATCTTCGTTGGCGATCGCCCCTTCCACCAGCACTATATCCACACCTTCTGGATACTCTTTAACATCCATAAACGGGCTATAAACGAAGTCAACTTGGGCTGCCAAATCAAACAGCCATTCGTCCAAATCCAGAAAGGACATATGGCAACCGGAACAGCCACCTAGCCAAACGGTTGCGAATTTTATCCGTGCCATATTTCCCTCCAGTTATCCTTGTGCAACAACTTCTTGCTGCTTCTACTAAATGAAGTGAGTAGCCTGGAGCAAAAATATGTCCAGAGCTTCCTTGATTTGGTTCACCATTGCAATGGCTGGTTGAGGCAGGAGAGCGGCTTCTGCAATCAAGAGGAATAATGCAAAAATGAACCATAAAATAATCCACAGATAAGTTTCGGGAAAATGCGGTCGTAACATATTAACTACCTCTTTTAGGACTACCATTGTTGTTTTTGACGAGCTGTTGCAATAAATTCAATCCGGGCGCGATCGTGCACCATTTCACCCACACTGGAACCTTGATGAAAAATTGCCCCTGTGGGACAAGCTTCAACACATTTGCCGCAAGATGTACAGGTTTGAGACGTGCCCCAGGGTTGATTGAGATCTGTAATCACATGGGATTGAGAACCCCGACCCGCCATATCCCAGGTATGTACGCCTTCCAGTTCATCACAAACGCGAACACAGCGAGTACACAATACACAGCGATTGTGATCCATGCCAAAGCGATCGTGGGAAAGATCCACTTGGCGATCAGGAAATTGATACTCCAGTCGCACATGATCCATTCCCATTTCGATCGCTAAATCTTGCAGTTCACAATTTCCATTGGCAACACACACAGAACAAACATGATTGCCCTCTGCAAACAACATTTCAACAATTATGCGGCGATAATTTTGCAAGCGATCGGTGTTGGTTTGAATCTCCATGCCCTCTGCCACTTTAGTGACACAGGCAGGTTGAAGTTTAGAACTACCCGCAACCTCAACCAGGCAAAGCCGACACGCCCCCACCTCAGAAACCCCCTCCAAATAGCACAGCGTAGGAATGTGAATACCCGCTTCCCGTGCTGCATCCAGAACGGTTTCTTCTTCACGGGCACTGACTAAGCGATCGTCGATCGTTAGGGTTTTGACAGCCATAAATTATTCCATTAAAGATGTAAGTTTCAGCAGATCAAAATTGGAACTTCAAGGGGGTTTGACTTGAAAAATCTATAGTGGTTCTTTTTTAGTAATTTTCTTCAACTCTAGTGCTCTGCACTTAGGACACACTCCGTCCAAAACTTCCGATTGGAAAAATAGTGTGTTGCATTTAACACATGACTGTGGTGGTATGATTTTTGTCTTTTGTGTTAGTGGTGGAGAAATTTTATTGTTTTTCTCCTCTCCTTCTCTGCACTCCGAACATATCCCACCCAACATTTGCCATGAGAGAAACTCTCTATAGCACTTTGTACACAACTGTGTTTCTCTCAACATCCTTTAAACCCTCCTACCTCAGAAAAGAAATAGACCTTAAAGCTGTCTCTCATCACGGTTTATCAATCAATGTCCTATATTCATCCTCGAAGTGGCGCAAGGTGCTGAGAACTGGGTTTGGAGCAGACTGACCCAACCCACACAGGCTCGTGTGTTTTACCATATCGCACAGTTCCTTGAGCAATTCCATATCAACGTCAGTTGCTTGACCTTCTCGAATCTTTGTCAGCAATTGATGGAGTTGCATAGTGCCCACTCGACAGGGAATGCATTTGCCGCAAGACTCATCTCGGCAAAACTCCATAAAGTAATGCGCCACATCCACCATGCTAGTCGTCTGATCCATCACAATCATGCCACCCGACCCCATCATCGAGCCGAGCTGCGTCAACGATTCGTAGTCCACTGGCGTATCAAAGGCTGAGGCAGGAATGCAACCGCCAGAAGGTCCACCCGTTTGCACCGCTTTTGCTGACCCGCCATCGGGCACGCCGCCCCCCATTTCCTCCACAATTTGCCGCAAAGACGTTCCCATCGGCACTTCAATCAGGCCCGTATTGCGAATTTTGCCTGCCAGCGCGAAAACTTTCGTGCCTTTGCTTTTTTCGGTGCCAATGCTGGCAAACCAATCGGCTCCGTGGCGGATAATGGGGGCAATATTAGCAAAGGTTTCGACATTGTTGATTAACGTGGGGAAGCCCCACAATCCCCGTTCGGCTGGATAGGGAGGACGCGGACTGGGAACGCCCCGCTTGCCTTCGATCGATGCCATCAGCGCCGTTTCTTCTCCGCAGACATAGGCTCCTGCGCCAATCCGAATATCAATCCGAAAGTCGAAGGGAGAATCGAACACCTGACTGCCTAAAAGTTTCAACCGTTGCGCCTGTCGAATGGCAATTTGCAAACGACTAATCGCTAAGGGATATTCAGCCCGGACGTAAATGTAACCTTGAGTAGACCCGATCGCATAAGCCGCGATCGCCATTCCTTCCAGCACCCGATGCGGATCGCTTTCCAGCACACTGCGATCCATGAATGCCCCCGGATCACCCTCATCCGCATTGCAGATCACATATTTACGTTCTGCGGTTGCCTTTGCCACCGTTGCCCATTTCAAACCTGTGGGATAACCACCTCCACCTCGACCCCTTAACCCACTGTGGGTAATCGCATTGATAACGTCTGTTGGCTTCATCTCATACAGGGTGTGGTAAAGCGCCTGATAGCCCTCAGCAGCGATGTAGGCTTCGATTCGTTCTGGGTCAATTTTGCCGCTGTTTTCCAGGACGATCGTCCGTTGCTGGGTAAAAAATGGCTGAGTGAGATCGCCCTGCTGGAGGGTCGTTGGTGTATTTGCAGGGGTTTGGGATTGAAGGGTTGCGACGATTGCAGAAACCTGATCGGGAGCCACTTTTTCATACAGAATTTCAGAATGCTCCAGTTCTGCTGAAGTATCAATCTGAACCAGTGGACCTTGGCAGCACAACCGCATACACCCTACACCAGAAACCTGCACGGTGTCTGTCAACCCTGCTTCTGTAACTGCCTGTTCCAACCCAGTTTTAACCGCCAGTGCATTAGAAGAGAGACAACCCGCCGCAACACAGCACCGAATTTGCAACGCTTTTTGAGATTGGCGTTCCTGTTCAGCAATTTCCAGTAGTTCAGAGAGATCCATAGTGATTGATTATTGCTGTGTGATTGATTCCCTGTTCCCTATTGCTCTTTTCCCAAATATTCCTTCAGACGATCGCCAACCAACTCTGGTGTTTGATGACCACATACTGTTCCGTCAAACACAACGGCAGGGGCAATCCCACAGGCTCCCAAACAGCGGGCAATTGAGAGAGAAAGCTGATTGTCCGCTGTCGTTTCACCTGCATGAATCTGGGCAGATTGCTCAACCGCTGCCAGCAATGCCGCTGCACCTTTGACATAGCAAGCAGTTCCCGTACACACTACACAGCGATGGATGCCTTTGGGTGCCAGAGAAAACAGATGGTAAAACGTCGCCACGCCATAAACCCTACTGGGAGGTAGCTTCAGGCTATGAGCAACGTAAAGCAAAAGATCGTTTTCGAGATAGCCAAACAGTTCTTGCGCCTTGTGCAGGATTTCAATTAACGCATCTTGTTGATACTGATGCCGTTTCATCGTTGCGTCTAGTATCTGAAAACGCTTGTCTCCACTGGGATGCTTGAGTGAGACCCCTTTAGTACTTCTAATTTGCTGACGAGTGGTCATGATCGGTAAGTGTCTACGACACCGCTGTAACTTGTTTGTCAGGAGTAACCTCCGATGGCTCCCGAACTTGACCTTGCACGGTGAGAACCGAACAAGGAGCATGATGCAGCACATAGTTACTCACGCTGCCGAGCAAGAGTTCATTCAAGCCAGAATGCCCCCGCCGACCGATCAGAATTAGATTAGCCTCCCGTGTGCGAGCAAATTCGCAGATGGTTCGACCCGGACTGCCAGAATTTTGGGTGAATTCAGCGCTTACGTCCGCAGCAGCGGCTTGCTCTACATAGGATCGCAGCATCTCCAAACCCCGATTTTCATAGTCTGCCCATTGCTTCTGGTGCATTTCCGAAATTTCGCCAGCGATCGTCGGGTAGTAGTCCAACCCAATCATAGAGACGTTGGGGCTGCCTTCCTCTTCACTAGACAAGACGTGCAATAGCATCAGACTAGAATTTGTTGCTTTTGCAAGATCAAGGGCTTGATCAAAAACCTGATGACTATGCTCGGAACGGTCGATCGCCACCAGAATTTTGTGAAACATATTTTTCCCTCTTTACAATTACTGTAAATAGTTGGCTTCTAGGACACCCAATCAAACCATTGACCTCTACGTTGAAGTTAGGAGAAAAATGTGAGGAACTTGTGAGGCGAGTTGAAAAGTTTGAGAATAGAGGGTTTCAGTTTCTCACAACTTCCTCAAACTTATTCCCTAATCTCAAGGCAATGGAATTCAGAGGAGCCATGATGGAATCTAAGGAACTAACTCAATTGCTGCAATTTTTGCAAACCGATCTGGCGATTCCAGATGCGAATCTCCAGCTTGCTTTACGACATCCTGAACAAACGCCTGGAATGTTACCGATGATTCTTTGGCAATACGGATTTGTTACCCTCAACCAGTTGAATCAAATTTTTGATTGGCTAGAACAACGGCTTTTGGGATAAGTCGCTATGAATAGGCAAACACGATTGGGAATTCTAACCAGCGGCGGCGACTGTCCTGGACTCAACGCTGTAATCCGAGCGGTAGTGAGCCATGCCACCCTGACCTACGATTGGCAAGTTTTTGGCATTCCCTATGCCACTCAGGGTTTACTGGAACGTCAGATGATTCCGCTGCATGTGCATAGTTTTGACCTGCGCGGCATCGATCCGCTACTCAGCATGGGTGGCACGATCTTGGGCACGATCAACAAAGGGAATACTCTGGCTTGCATGGATGAAATAATTTCCAGTTACCAAGCATTGGGACTCGATGCCCTGATTGGCATTGGCGGCGATGGTAGTATCGCTATTTTGAGTCAACTGGCATTGCAGGGCAACTGGCAATTCATTGCGATTCCCAAAACAATTGACCATGATGTGGCACTTACCGAGCGCACGATCGGCTTTGATACGGCGGTGAATACGATTACAGATGCTCTCAACCGTCTGACGTTTACAGCAGCCAGTCACGATCGCGTCATGGTCGTCGAAGTAATGGGACACGAAGCAGGTCACCTGGCGCTGCATTCTGGCATTGCTGGGGGAGCCGATGTGATTTTGATTCCCGAAATTCCCTATTCTATTGAAACAGTATGTGGTCATTTAGCCGAGCTGCACGATCGCTGGCAACGCAAATTTGCGATCGTCCTTGTGGCAGAAGGCATTCATCCCGCCCACGATGCCAACTACCTACCCCATCAAAAACCATCCGGTAGCAGAGGGCAGTATATTGCCGATTGCATTGCCAAGTGCAGCGCTTATCCAGTCGATACACGGGTTTCGGTGTTGGGATACATCCAGCGTGGCGGCATTCCTTCTGCCCTCGATCGCTTGACTGCTGCCGCTTTTGGCAAAACTGCGGTGGATTTAATTGCTGAAGATCAATCAAATCAGATGGTGGCTTGGCAAAATGGACGGGTAGTTGCCGTTCCGATTGCACAAGTTTGCGATCGTAGCCCACTCGCGGTTGACCCTGATGGCGATTTGGTACAAACGGCACGCGCATTGGGCATCTACATGGGTGAGTAGTATCCTGTAGGTTACAACAGCTTAAACTCTCTTTTTGTTTCTTTACTGCATTGATGGAATCTTCACAAGTTCCTCAGATTTTCATCCTACGCTTTAGATAGATGGATGACACGTTATCCACCGCGTTACTAAACAGTTGATTACAAACGGATGTGACGCTTTTTATGACAGACTGTCCTTGCTGCGGATACCCGATGGTGCATTGTTTCTGTCATCATCAAACCGTTTCGTTCTGCCGCCATTGCTGGCAAGAGATGCCAGATTTGGTGACACTGCACGACTATTCCTTACTGAAACTGAAACAGCGCTCGCTGGAACAAATGATTCAACAACCGACCAAACAATCTCTTCTCAATCAGCCTCTTCTAGCAGCAGCCTGACAGGGATGCTGGGTTCCCGTTTGACGCAGCTACTTGCCCAAATTCTGTCTGCGCTCCAGGCTAGAATGCCCGCCACCCACAGCAGCAATGCCATGAAGTGGGTTAACTGATCGGTTTTTGCTCAATCCTGAAGGCAAGATTTTCTTTGTGGCGATCGACGTGCTGGCATCTCCTCAAGAACTGTTGAACTTGGGCTTAGTTCGCTAAGATTAGCTAGTTCGGCGGGAATCCACACACCATACGCTTCGTTGGCAAAAAATAACCAATTTCTTACCAACGAAGCGATAGTTCTGATATACTTCTGAGCAAAGCAACATAAACGCTGCAACGACTGCAAAAACCACGCAGTCAGGGTCGTGAAAACCAAACGGTCAAAGTGGCTAGTCATGATTGTTGAAAACATTTGGGTCTTGGGAACCAGGACTCCTGCCCTTGGAGGGAATGTAAGACCAACGGAATTACGGAGTTCTAGAGGCGATTCCCGATGAATTGGGAAGCCCACAACGTACCGCCCAGCGGTCGGTGTGTGGTAGTTCACTTGACTACAAATAGGATAATCATCATGTTAGATATCGATGAGATGAGTTCAAAAGAAATTCAAGAACTCTTGCAGCAAGTCGGACACGGGCATCTAGGCTGCCTCCATCAGGGAAAGCCTTATGTGATGCCAATGCACTACTACCTCAAAGATTCAGACATCTACATTTTTACGACCGAAGGGATGAAGTCTCATGATATGGACGCGAATCCAGATGTCTGTTTGCAGGTGGAAGACGTTCGTGATTCAGAGCGCTGGCGCAGCGTTGTTGTCATGGGTCAAGCCAAACGACTCACCGAGCAGCCAGACATTGACCAGGCGATGCAGTTTATTAAAACCAAAAACCCAACACTGTCGCCTGCTATCAATCGCACCTGGGTTGATGCTGAGGGACGATCGGAAGTGATTGAAATCTATCGCATTCACCCCACCGAGATGAGCGGACGGATGACGGATGGGGTGAGCAGTCGGTGAGCATTGAAAAACCACGAAACCACGCTTGTGGGCAAAGAGGCAAATCTTGAACGGTATCTTTATCAACTTGTCACAAGGAACAAATCACGAATCATTCACAACGGTATGTTCTGGGTATGGGTACTTCCTATGGGCTACTCGGCGGAGTGGTTCTTGGAACGATATTTAACAACCTAGCTTTGTGGATAGGAATTGGAGTAGCGATCGGGCTGCGATCGGGGCTACGATCGCCAGAAGTAGAAGATAGAAGATTACCATTTCTATCAACAGTAGATACTTTTAGACAGGATCACCACCGCCCTGTAGAAGCTCTATCGGCGTTGCAGAATCAAGGGATGAATACGCCCCCCTGTCCCCCAATTCTGGTGATACACCTTGCTGATTAAGCGATCGTGCGAAACCGTTCTTGAAAGATTGCCTTGTCTCGACGCTGCGATCGCACCTGTTGTACCAAGGCATCGATATCGGGTAAGGAAGCCCGAACCAATCCACCCGATTCAGGAAGTTCTGCTGGCGGATCAACTGCGATCTCATGCCAATCTAATTCCAGCACGGAACAAATTTCTAGGAGAATCTGGCGATCGATGGGTTGCCCGGTGAAAAACGGCCAAATCGGTTGGCGTGTTTTTAGGTTCACCTCCCCTGCCAGATTTGCCTGAGTCCAACCTTTCAGAGCAAACGCTCGTTTTGCCTGTTGAATCCCATTGGGTGATGCTTGAAGCGATCGCTTGACCATAAGGCAGAATTTCTAGTCTAAAATTTAAGAAATCAAACATCACATTTACCTCAATACAGCGAAATCAAACGCCGTTCACGTTAAACAGTACTGGGGCGATTGAAAAAGAATTTAAAGACACGAGCAATTGTTAAGGGAACTCTATAAGGGGATTACGCTTCATTGTTCACTATGAATGACTTGAGAAATCCGGCTCATAGAGTTATGCCAATTTCGGAGGCAGTTACGACTGATCGTTCAATCCGACGGGGCACGGCATGCCATGCTACGCGGCTCTATTGCATCCACGAATCAAATGGGTATGACATCGAAAATCTGTCTTTTGATATTGAGATAAGAAACAAAGTGGGATTGTTCTAACATTAAACTTTTTGAGACAGCAGAGTGATGGGTTTGCTCGTCAAACTAAACCGTCCAGATCGCTCATTTCAGACTATAAATATCTCACCCCAACTGATCGCCGCCTTATGCGCCTCTCGACCGTCACAGTCTGCACTCTCGCCGCGCTCTCTACGTGGGATGCCTGCCAAAACGCAAATGCTGCTGTTTTAGAAACGCCTGCGATCGAGAAAACCGCCGATGTTGTCGTTGCGACGGATGCGATCGCGCCTGCGCCCATTCCCAAAATTGTCCCGCCTGAAACGATCGTCTCTCAAGAGTTTTCAACGAAGGCACCAGTGCGGGTGGCTCAAACCAACGCTCAATATTATCAAGACTATCAACCTACAGCCGCGACTCCAGCGATCTCTCAATCTCCACAGATAGATGCCCCGCCGATAGCAACACCTGCGGCTTCGGTCACACCTACCCCGCCGACTTCGATTAATCAACCGACTTGGATCATTCCTCAAAATGTGACTTCCCCGATCGTCAATCCTCCCGCGACTCCGGCTCCTAAACCGATCGTCAATCCATCTCAATCGCTGCCCTCTGATTTAGTGGTGACGGCAACTGACGTGCAAATTGTGGGTGCAGATCCTGAGCTACAGCAGATTGTTCGCAGCAACATTCGCACTCAACCCGGCGGAGGCACGAGTCAAAGTCAACTTCAAGCAGATGTTGCGGCAATTTTGGAAACGGGTTTGTTTAGCACTGCCAGCGTTAACAGTCGCGCAAACTCCAACGGGTTGAGTGTCACCTTTCAAGTGCAGCCGATCGTGGTGCGGTCTGTGCAACTGGTCAACGCTCAAGCGCTCACGCCTGCGGTGGTTAATGATATCTTTCGATCGCAGATTGGCACGATCGTCAGCCCTTCGGCACTCAATCAAGGTGTGCGACAAATCAATCAGTGGTATGCCCAAAATAGCTACAATTTGGCGCGAGTCGTGGCATTGCAGCCTAGTCGAGAAGGCGTGTTGACGATCGAAGTCGCTGAAGGTGTGATCGGCGATGTGCAAATCCGATTCACCGACGAGCTAGGCAAACCCGTCAACGACAAAGGCGAACCGATTCGCGGCAGAACTCAAGAGAGTTTTATTAAACAGCAGGTACAAATTAGGCCAGGACAAGTTTTTAGAGAAGATATTGCGCGACAAGATCTGCAAAAGCTCGTTCAAACTGGGCTGTTTACTAACGCCCGTGTCAGCTTAGAAGGCGACGCAAAACGGACGATCGTCGTCTACAACCTCACAGAAGGTCGCGCTCGTTCTGTCAATGCAACGGGTGGCTACAACACCGATTTGGGTCTTTATGGTGGAGTCAACTATCAAGACCGCAACGTGGCAGGAATTGGGCAACAACTCAGCACCAACGTCTTGATCGGCACGAAAGACGCTCAATTTGATGGACGGTTTATCAGCCCCTACCGCGACAGCGCACCCGACAAGCTAGGCTATAGCGTCAACGCCTTCCGCCGCAGAGGGCTGTCTCGCGTGTTTGATGACAACGTTAAATTGGAAAACGGCGATCGCGTTCGAGAAGGACGATTTGGGGGCGGCGTTGAGGTCAACCGTCCGATCGATAAAGACTGGGGTGGATCGCTGGGCTTAAACTACAACCGTGTTAGCTTGCGGGATGCGAGTGGCAATGTGGTCAGGCGCGATCGCAATGGCAATCCGCTTTCGTTTAGCGGCACGGGCATTGATGATTTGGTGTCGCTCAATTTTGCGGCGGTTCGTGACCAGCGCGATAACCCGATCGATCCGACTAATGGCTCTCTTTTGAGTTTGAGCACTGAGCAATTTTTGCCGATCGGCAGTGGCAGCATTCTCGCTAATCGCCTTCAGGCAAACTATACGCAATATGTGCCTGTGAATATCTTAAACACGCTGCAAACTAAAAACGAGCCAGAAACGTTCGCCTTTAATATTCAGGGAGGCACCACGATCGGAGACTTGCCTCCCTACAATGCCTATTCTCTCGGCGGCCCGAACTCTGTCAGAGGCTATGATGCGGGCGATATCGGCATTTCTCGCACCTATGTCTTAGCTTCGGCAGAATATCGCTTTCCGATCTACAGCATTATTGGAGGCGCAGTGTTTGCCGATTTTGCTTCTGATCTAGGGTCAAGCCGATCGGTGTTAGGGCAGCCCGGAATCGAGCGTGGCAGACCCGGATCGGGGTTTGGCATTGGGGCAGGGGTGCGCCTCAAGTCACCGTTAGGAGTTATTCGCGCTGATTTTGGATTAAACGATCAGGGTGATAGCCGGGTGCAGTTTGGGTTTGGGCAAAAGTTCTAGGAGATTTTTCGTTAAAATATACCATAAGAAAAAAGGTGAGATATGTCCCAGCCTGAGTTAGACCCTGAAGCCTCGATGAAGTCGTTAATTGAGTCGGCGACATCTGTGAAAGTTAAAAAATTTTTTCAGTATGATGTAACCTCAAAAGGAACTACAGAAGGAACCTTTCAAGCCAGTGATGGGCGTAAGCTAGGGTTTGAAATCGCCGACGATCGAACCCACGTATTTGAGCTGACCGATTAGCTGGAAAAACTTGGCCTGTAGCTTTTAGCCTTCGCGTAACTTTCTGTTCCATGGGTTCTGAGTTAAAGTTTCCCAGAATTGGGGAATTCTAGGGAACACTCGGAGAATTTCTTTGCTGGAAATCTTCTTAGCTATCTCACTCAGCGTCAACCGATCGCGCAATATCCAAAGCTTCAATTGGCTGATTAAACAACACCATTGTTGTACTGGAATTAACTTCAAAGCCAATCTTTTCGTAAAATGACTGTTGATGAGTCGTCATCAAATAGACCCGCTCAACTCTGTTGACGTGAGGATGACTCAGCACCGTTTCTACTAATTTGCGTCCCAATCCTGCACCTTGATAGTCAGGGTGAATCACGACATCCCAAATAGTAGCTCGATAGATCCCGTCTGAAATCGCTCTCGCAAACCCAATTAGCCGATCGCCATCCCAAGCTGAGATGACGGGATTGCTGTGTTGAATTGCGATCGCTAACTCCTCTGATCGGCGATCGCTTGCCCAAAATGCTGCAACCCCAAACAAGCGCTGAAGCTGCTGAAGATCGATCTGTTCTGGGCGATCGCAAAGCTGAATATGACTACAATCCATTCCTACCGTTTTTACCCTTATTGAATCTACATGCTGAGGCTGCCAATTCCAATGATCGAGGCGGCTCGTTTTCATTGGCAGAATGATCACAAACCCCTCTATCCTGAATAGAGAAACATCCAGGGAAGATATTGAGTCTAGATGGCAACGGGTTCTGTAACGTTCGTATCCAAATTGGTTGAAACCTATGCTCCGTTTCCCTCGTCGCGTCAAGACTAACCCGTCTAAACCTCGAAGGCAAAAACGTTCTCCGATCGTGCTAGTCGCGCTGCTGCTGATTTGGAGTCTGTGTCTAGGATTGGGCTTGGCGCAAGCGATCGAAGCCCCTCAACCTTCAGCCGTGGTAGGAACAGTGGATGTCGTGCCCGATCGCTACAAGTTTGGACAAGAACTTTATTTAGAAAACTGCGCCACTTGTCACATTGGGGTTCCTCCGTCGGTTTTGCCCACTCAGACTTGGCGCGATCTGCTACAAGATTCTCAGCACTATGGCGTTGAGGTTAAACCTTTAATTGACCCGCCACGTCAGTTGGTGTGGAACTATTTGCAAACGTTCTCTCGACAGGTGGCAGTTGACGAAAAAGTTCCCTATCGAGTCTCTGAGTCTCAATACTTCAAAGTGTTGCACCCCAAAGTAGAGCTACCGCGCAAGCTCAATCTCGCGAGTTGTGTGACGTGCCACCCCGGAGTCAGTCAATTTAACTTCCGCAGCCTGACCGCAGACTGGGAAAATGCGCCTTGACATACTCCCCGGCGTGAACGCACGGGGATTCTAAGCTCAGACAGCAATTGCAGGCATAGCCTGTCTAACATCACCTAACTTAAGGGTCGATGCCCCAACCCTTTGAATATTTATCGCGGCGTTCTCATCTCGTCCGTTCACAGACTGACAAGACGGGCAACGCCATTCTCTCACCGACAAATCCAACTCTTTCAAGACGTGCCCACAGTTTGAGCAAGTCTTAGAGGATGGATACCATCGGTCGATGAAGACAACTTGTTTACCTTTCTTTGTTGCCACCCATTCGAGAATTTTCAGAAATTCACCAAACGCGAGATCTGAAATTTTGCGTCCCCATAAACGCTGCATGCCTTTGAGGTTTAGCGTCTCAAAGCACAAAACATCGAATTGATTCGTTAAGTCGTGCGCCAACTTCCAGAACCAATC
This sequence comes from Phormidesmis priestleyi ULC007, assembly GCF_001895925.1. GTDB lineage: Bacteria > Cyanobacteriota > Cyanobacteriia > Leptolyngbyales > Leptolyngbyaceae > Phormidesmis_A > Phormidesmis_A priestleyi_A. The sequence goes on from NZ_MPPI01000010.1 coordinate 23,667, forward strand.
AGAGCGGTGGTTCACTACGTCCTCATGCTTGCGAACCAAATTCAATCTTGCTCGTTCCCGATTCGATGAACCTTTCCGCTTTTTGGAATGATTGCGACTGGCTTTCTGGATGGCATTCAGCGATTGTTTGAGGAATTGCGGCGATTCGATTTTTGTTCCATCTGAGGCGGTGAGGAACGTCTTTAAGCCAAAATCAAATCCAGCGATTCTACTCGTCTCGAATTTGGTTTCAGGCTCATCAACGCTGTCAACAACCACGACCATAAACAACTCCCCTAATGGAGTGCGTTTAATGGTCAGAGTTTTGACCGTGCCCTCAATTTCTCTAGAATTCCAGTATGGATAGACTCGATTCCCAATCTGGATGCGATCGCCGCTTAGAAACTTGTAGCCAGTTTGCTTGAGGGTGAAGGACTTATGTCGTCTCACTTTCTTGAAGTTGGGCGGTCTAACTCCTTTTTTGGGGTGTTTGAAAAACAGTTGATAGGCTTTCTCAATGCGTTGGCAGATATCCTGCACCGCTTGGGAGCCGACTAGCTGCCAGAATTCTTTGCGCTGCCGCAGTTTGGCAATGTGAGCCTGAAGTTTCGCGCAGTTCAAGTGTTTGCCCCACATCCGGTAGTAGCGTTTGTGGAGAGCAATACAGTGGTTATAGATGACTCCAGCCGCATTAATTGAGCGCTTGAGAAATCGATTCCGCTTGTGATTGTACAACTTGAACTTCAAGGTTTTCATGGGTCTATGGTAGCATTAATCGTATAGACAACGTATAGATAACAATGAAAACAGTATAAATCTTCGGGTTGAGGAGTCTAGGCACCAAAAGCTTAGAGATGTTGCAAAGGAGCGGAAAAAGACAATGACTCAATTGATAGAAGATTGGATAGACAGACTTCCGAATCCAAACAAGGAGATCTCTGTGGCTGAAGCAGCGCTCAGACCTGAAGGAGGGTTTCCCTCCGTAGGGGACTGAGTAAGAAGCCACGCGGGAACCCGATTCTTCATCCCCGTCGTAAACGAGCAGGGCTTTAACGGTTCCCGAACCCTCCGTTCTGGTAAAAATAACGTCAGTTCGACAGAAGCGGTTCACTCCGATTGTGAATCCGGGAGAGCTACCTGAGCCAAGCTTTCCGGTTCAAAGTCCCTCAGAATGGGGGATTTAGGGGGCTGATGCCGCTCAGAACGAAGCGAAAAACCTCGTCGAACTGATGTTAAAAATAGAATTTTTCTGACAATTTGGTAGATACAAAAACCAGAATGGTTACTTCAGAGTTGCGCTCTACGCTAATCGATCGTTCTATTCATGCCAAAAACTGTTTTAACGGCTAGAGAATCTCGGCTGATGCCCGAACCTCTTCTTCATCTTCACTAACTGCTTTTTGAGCAAACGCGGTTAAAGCCTCTGCCTGCATTTCTCGTTCTTGAACCATCAAACTGCCGAGATGAATCACGGCTAACCCGACAGCCGCGATCGACACAATATAGCTGTGAATCGCGTAAAGATGCTCAACGCTGACCGTGCCGATCGCGCCGCCTCCAGTAAGCGCATCTTTTAGCTGGGTTCCAATCAGAGGAATCGCCTCGATCGTGCCTAATTCGATTTTGAGTCGCCAAAAACCAAGCTGATCCCAGCCTAAAAGCATCGCAGTCCAAGCCAGCCCGATCGCCGACAAGGTGAATAAAATGCCGCTCACCCAAGCCGTTAACCAACTGGGGCGAAATCGCTCACTCAAAAACATCACGACGATTTGAATCAACGCCACCCCGATCACCCCATTACCCGACAGGTTGTGCATCGTGTGGATCAGCCAACCATAGGGAACATCAGTGTCGATCGCTTTAAGAGAATCGTAAGCGCCGCCAGCCGCTGGCTCATAATAAAACGCTAAAAGAATGCCGCTACTTGCCGCAATCAAAGTCAACGTCAGCGTTGCCACTGCCAAGATCGTCGATAGCCGCCTAAAGATGAAGGAAAGGGAAAAATCTTTCATGAGACATATACTCTTTTCTAATTAGAAATGAGTCGAAACACATCGTTGAAGTGCAGAACCTCAACTTAACTGTAAGATATAAAACTTTACGAATCTTCTAATCCTCCCAAACGTAGAGATGGCGATCGCTCAAGCTAAATAACTCATCCACTGAGGCACCACTTCTAGAGAGCCATACCAAAGCCCTCCTGACCTGGGCGAGTGTCTGACCTGTTCTAAAGTCAAATTTTCTGCCCCTGCTAAATGAGCCGACTCGATCGGGCAAATTCCATCTCCCCAACAGTTGCCTTTGCCGCAGGTTAACTGATAGCTGCTATATGCCAACCAACTGCCAGGGCGACGTTCTCCATAAATTGCCTTGCCCGCGACGCACACATAATTCACATCTGCATAAAACGCACCGGGATAGGTGAGATTGACGAAATCAAGATTGGTGCGAGTCCAGCGCTCAAAGCTGGTGTGGGGTGTGCCCAATGTGATCAAGTGAGAAACCCAAGAACGCGCGTTCCAGGTGTAGGTGCGGTTTGCCTGAACTCCGTGTACATCATAGAGATGCTCGCCCAGATAAATGCGCGAGATCCAGCCGCCTGCTGAGTGCCCGATTAAGTTAATTTGCGGCGCGTTATAGTCTTGCAACACTTGCGTAACCGTTTCGTGAAGGCGTTCTAAAATCGGCAGCATCGATCGTCCGCCTAGAGTCGGCACCCAGTCTCGCTTGAGCAACGGCACGATCACAGTGGGATAGCCCGCCTCCGTTAGCTGTTGCTGAAGACGGCGATAATCGATCGCGCCTGCAAGATATCCGGGCAAAATTACAGTCGGTAAGGGCATCGGTAAACGCTCGAAGGACAGGATCGTTTGTAGAATTCAACGCTGGAAATAGTGGAGACAAAAAAATATTGCCACTTTTCACGCTAGGGGTATCATGAAGATTCAGAGGGTTAGTCTCTTTGAAACGTCTGGGTTAGAGGATCACCTCTGACAGGGTTGTTCTCTCAACGTTTGATCTTTATGCGGTGTCCTTCTTGTCATCATCCAGATAATCGTGTGCTTGAGTCGCGATCGGCAGAAGCGGGTCAAAGTGTGCGACGACGGCGAGAGTGTTTAAGGTGCAATCATCGGTTTACCACCTATGAGCGCATTGAGTTTGTGCCGATCGTGGTGCTTAAACGCAATGGAGAGCGAGAATCATTTGACCGCTCAAAGCTGCTGCGAGAATTGGTGCGGGCCTGCGAAAAAACCGCCATTCTAGAGCCGCGTATAGAGATTTTAGCCGAAGAAATTGAATCTGACTTGCAGCAGCGAGTCGGGCGTGAAGTCACTAGTGCCGAGATTATTGAACTGGTATTGCACCATCTGCGATCGCTCAGCGAAGTGGCTTATATTCGCTATGCCTCGATCTACTGCCAGTTTGCAGGCATTCAAGACTTTGTGGATGCGATCGATCGGCTTCACGATCGAGTTGAGCCATCCCACCCTTCAAACCAGCAATCTGATCCTGAAGCGCTGTCAGAAATAAACGCCTTTAATTGTTAGTTGGTACGCTGTTTACACACAAGCTCAGTTGCTATTCTAGAGAAGCCGAATCTCGGCCGCGATTCTTGCTGGTGCAGTCTATCGTTTATGTCTCAACCGACGCTTTCTAACCAACTTGAGACAACCCTCCAGGATGAGACGATCGGGCGGTTAGCCGTTGGCGACTCTACTCTGTCAGTCGGTTCTGTGCATGGAGCATTGCTCAGTGATCACGCCAGCGAATCTGTGATTGAGTTGAGACAGACTCCGATCGTGCAGATTCCTCGTGCCTTTGCGGGGCTGGTCGGTCGGCAAACAGAAATCGAATTGGCGATCGCCGCCCTGCGAACCAAACAAATCGTTGAGATCTATGGTCAAGCCGGGATTGGCAAGTCTGTTCTGTTGCGCTATCTTGCTCACAGCCCGCAGATTACGACCTCCCATCCCGATGGCATCGCTGACTTGAGTGGGGTTGGGTCGGTGGGCGATCGCTTACAAACCTTGTTTGACACGTTCTATCATAGTTGTCCTGATATTAAGCTGTCCGATCGCGAGGTTCGGCAAGCGCTTCGAGAACGCCAAGTGCTGATATTGCTAGACGATGATGCTTTGACGGCAACCGATCTTCAGCAACTGATCGCCGCGCTGCCTAATAGCACCTTCTTAATCGCTTCTCGCGATCGCCGCCTTTGGGGAGACGGGCGATCAATTGGGCTAGAGGGATTATCGCTGTCAGACAGTGTGACGTTAATCGATCGAGAATTAGGACGGTTTCCGTCGCGAAGCGCTGAATCGTTGGCTCCACCTCAAAAAAAGACGATCGAAGCACTCTGGAAACTTTTGCAGGGAAACCCTCAACGGCTTTTGCAAGTGGCAGCCCTGGCACGAGAAGACAGGCTTTCTCTAGAGACGGTGTTGAGCCAAATTCAGCCCGATGAGCTTGAACAGTCGCTGACTCGGCTAATTCTTGCCTCTTTGCCCAAGCCTCAACGCTGGATTATGGCAGTGCTGGTAGCAATGGGGAACACGGGCTTACTACCCGAACAAATTGCGGTGATCACCGGGCCGCCCAACCCCTTACCGAGTCTGCAAGCGCTGGTGCAACGCCATCTGCTTCAGATCGAGGGACATCACTATCGCTTGTCTTCTAGCCTGGTTGAGATTTTGCAAAAAGTCTCAAACTCGACTCCCTGGATGGAAAAAGTTTTGACCTACCTATTGCCTTGGGCAGAAACCCATCCACGATCGCCAAACGCACTACTCGCTGAACAGCCACTGATATTGCACACCCTTGAGTGGGCAGTCAGCCAAGCACGTTGGGCAGAGACTCTGCGGCTTGTGCGATCGCTTGAAGGCGCACTAGCGCTGGGCAAGCAGTGGGAAACCTGGGGACGAGTGCTCAATTGGGGTTTGCAAGCTGCCTGGGCGCTAGAAGACGCAACCAGCGAAGCTTGGGGGCTGCATCAACTCGGAACTCTGGCACTCTGCCAAGAAGAAGTCACCACCGCTTATGATGCGCTGACTGAGGCAATCAACTTACGATCGCTGCTAAACGATGAGGTGGGGGAGCGCTTAAGTCGTCACAACCTTGAACATTTGAGGAAAATCACTTTGCCTATCTCGGAGGGCGAACGATCGCAGCTAGTAGCTAACCCGCTTGGGGTCTATCTAACGCTGGGGCTGATTGGCTTTTTGGTGTTTGTGCTGTCTGGGCTAGTGGGGTTGGCGATCGTGAACCGATTTGGTCAGCCTGTGCCAACGGTTAAACCCACACCAGCACACACTCGGAAATAAAGAGGTCTCGTCAAAGTCAAATTGTGGAGTTGCTGTCTGTAGGAGCGTTGTGTGGAAAGTCCCTACAGACGGTGAATATTATTCGTGATTGCTGGGTTGCCCTTTTTCGATCGCTTTGTGGATCAAGTCATCGTCAACGTTTCCGGCTGTGCTTTGGTCGTGGTTGATCGATTTTGCCATGTTGCGAAAGTCACTCGGATCGCCAGTCGGTTCTGCTTCCGCGTGAGTGGGTTCTGTTTCATGAACCTCAAAGGCGTGGGCGCTGGCAGCTTGGGCAGCTTTTTCTCCTTCATCTGCGCGATCGATTTCGCTAACGCTAAATTCTTTCGAGGCTTCATAATCTGCCGAGACATCCACTTTAGGAGCCGGGAGACTGCCTTCAGCAATTTCTTCTGAAACTTGTTGAGCGTCGTAACTTTGAGAAGGATTCAAATCGCTATTGATTTCTGACATAAAAAGCTCCTGTTATTATTTCAGGTTCCAGCAAACAGCTTAACCCCTGGTTCTTGCTCACCTTATCAGACTGATCCCCAGGTTTTTGAACCGTCTGAGGGCAGATTGTTGATCTCTCTCATTAGAATGATCCCATGCTTCAATTTGAGAAACAAGCTCGGTCGATCGGTAGTCGCTAAAAGACTGTAAATCTTGATACATCTCTTGGTGAACCTAAATTATTTACAGGAGATTGTTATGGTTGAGTCTGCAAATCACGGCACTGTGCGATCGCAGTATGTTGACGAACCGGGGCAGAAAGCGATCGGGGCTTATGACAAACTAGACACTGATGGCAAGCTGGCATTTTTATATTATGTCTATGAGAAAATGGGCGATTCGATCACGCCGGCGGCTCCTGCTGCTGCCGAGCCAGAGTTAGCGCCTATTCTGTTAGGAGGGAGTTTTTATAATCTGTCTCATGATGATCAGCTTAATGTGATGCGCGACATCGTGAGTGGAGCCGACAGTGAATATTCTCGCAACTATGGCGCTTTAAAAGAAAACAATCAGCTAGTCGTTTGGTATGCTTGGGCGCAAGCAATGGGCGAGTCAGTGGTGGGAATGCCCGAAGGTTATAGCGCCTCTGAAGCGATTACGAGCGTGTTGGGTCAAGTCGAAAAGCTAGATTTTGATCAACAAATTTCTTTACTGAGAGAGATCGCGGGCACGATGGGCTACACCGATGTGCAAGAGATTCCGACGCAGGCACAAACCGGAAAAACAGCCAGCCTGTAGGGGCATGGCATGCCGTGCCCCCACCCTATCTTCCGTGTGGGCATGGCACGGCAGTGTCTCTTGCAAGGGTGTCGCGTAAATCAAATTGCCATAAGAGCTAAAATTGAGACTCACACTCAGTTTTTGCTTGATTCGCCAAAATGTCTACTCGAACTGATTCTTTGATCTCGCTGACGATCGCACCTGCTCAAGTGATTCGAGGCAACGGTGCCCTAAAGCAAGTCGGTTCTGCGATCGCGCAATTAGGTTCCCGTCCTTTGCTAATCGGTGGTGATCACACCTTACAAATCATTCAGCCTCGTCTTGAGTCTGCTTTGACGGGTCAGAATTGCACGATCGCTCAAGCTTCTTATGGAGCTGATTGTAGTGAGTCGGCATTACTATCTCTGAAACGAGCGGTTGCCGAACACCGGGCAGATCTGATTATTGGCAGTGGCGGCGGCAAAGCGCTAGATGCGGCAAAACTGATCGCTCATCAATGCAAGTTGCCGATCGTCACGATTCCGACATCGGGGGCAACCTGTGCGGCTTGGACAGCATTATCCAATGTTTATTCAGAAGACGGTGCGTTTCTCTATGATGTTAGTCTGTCACGATGTCCTGACTTATTAGTGCTGGACTATGAATTAATCGCAACTGCACCTCAACGAACCTTAGTAGCAGGGATTGGAGACGCGATCGCTAAGTGGTATGAGGCTTCGGTGAGCAGTGGTCATTCTCAGCAAACCTTTTTGATTGCGGCGGTTCAGCAAGCGCGAGTTTTGCGAGACATTTTGTTTCAACAGTCTGCCATTGCTTTGCAGTTCCCTGGCGGCGAAGTTTGGCAAGAAGTGGTGGATGCCACCGTGCTAATGGCGGGCGTAATTGGCGGCATCGGCGGGGCACAGTGTAGAACGGTGGCGGCTCACGCTGTTCACAACGGGTTGACTCACTTGCTTGAAAGTCACGGCACACTGCACGGCGAGAAAGTTGCCTTCGGAATTTTGGTGCAGCTTCGGTTAGAAGAAATGATTCAGGGCAATTGGTTGGCGACCACTTCGCGGCAGCAGCTTTTAAAGTTTTATTGCGAGATTGGGCTGCCGCAAACTTTAATCGATTTAGGCTTGGCAAAAGTCTCGATCGCCGATCTTCAACGAGCTGCCGAGGTTGCCTGTGCTGACCAATCCGATATTCACCGATTGCCCTTTAGTGTGGCTCCGACTCAACTGATGGCAGCGATGGTTTCTACGACTGCACCTTGCCACAATCTGAAGAATGACGAGGGTTTTGAGGTAGAATATCCAACTCAAACCTTAAATCTCAAACCTTGAACTCTTCACTCTTTTTCTTAGAGAGATTGCGCCATGAGCCTAAGTTGGATTACGCCTGCCGATCGTCTGCGAATTTTGCCCCCTTATGTGTTTGCGCGTCTCGATGAGTTAAAAGCAAATGCGAGAGCGCAGGGTGTTGATTTAATCGACTTGGGAATGGGAAACCCGGATGGGGCGACTCCGTTGCCGATCGTCGAAGCCGCCACTGAAGCGCTAAAAAATCCTAAAAATCACGGCTATCCCCCGTTTGAGGGCACTGCTAGTTTTCGGCGCGCCATCACCGATTGGTATCGTCGTCGCTATGATGTCGATCTCGACCCCGATAGCGAAGCGCTGCCGCTGCTGGGTTCTAAAGAGGGGTTGACACACTTAGCGCTGGCTTATATCAATCCGGGCGATCTGGTACTGGTGCCGAGTCCGTCTTATCCGCCCCATTTTCGCGGCCCGTTGATTGCCGGAGCCGAAATTTATCCGCTCATTCTCAAAGCCGAGCAGGATTGGTTGATTGATTTGGCGGCGATTCCCGATCGCATTGCCGAACGGGCCAAAATTCTCTACTTTAACTATCCGAGCAACCCGACGACAGCAACGGCTCCCCGTGAGTTTTTTGAGGAAGTCGTGGCGTTTGCTCGTCATTATCAAATTATGCTGGTGCATGATCAAGCCTATGCAGAGTTAGCGTTTGACGGCTACAAACCTACCAGTTTGTTAGAAATTCCGGGGGCGAAAGACATTGGGGTTGAGTTTCACACGCTGTCTAAAACCTATAATATGGCAGGCTGGCGAGTCGGCTTTGTGGTCGGCAATCGTCACATTATTCAAGGATTGCGAACGCTAAAAACAAACTTAGATTATGGCATCTTTGCAGCTTTGCAAACGGCAGCAGAAACGGCGTTGCAACTGCCCGATAAATATTTGACTGAAGTGCAAGATCGCTATCGCACTCGTCGCGATTATTTGATTGCAGGATTGGCGCAACTGGGTTGGTCAATTCCTAAAACTCAAGCGACGATGTATTTATGGATTCCCTGCCCGATCGGAGTCGGCTCGACTGATTTTGCGCTGTCGGTGTTGCAAAAGACGGGCGTAGTGCTGACTCCGGGCAATGCGTTTGGGGCTGGCGGCGAAGGCTATGTGCGAATTAGCTTGATTGCGGAGTGCGATCGTTTGGGTGAAGCTTTAGAGCGGATGAGAAAAGCCAATATTCGCTATGATGTACCGAAGCTGGCTTAATCAGACTCTACAATACTTGATTCCGACATAGCTTTATTTGCTCTCCCCTTCTGCTGAACAACAAGTGTATTGCGCTCCCAAAATACACCCTCAGAAAAGCCTTGAATCCCGGGTTCAGAGTCTGCAATCTCTAGCCTGCGTTCGGTCAATAAACTATAGGTTTCATCTAGCTCAATGCCGAGATGCTTTCTGCCGAGCTTTTTTGCAACCACTGAAGTCGTGCCGCTACCCAAAAAGGGATCGAGCACAAAATCACCGGGGTTAGTGCTTGCCAAGACTAACTTTGCAATTAATTTTTCACTTTTTTGAGTCGGGTGATCCGTGTTTTCTGACATTGACCAAAAAGGGATGGTTAGATCCGTCCAAAGATTTGAGGGATGAGTGTCGCGAAAGTTGCCTTCCCCTGTCACCTGCCAGTCTTTGGGTGTGCCGTCTCCATTTCTGTAAGGTGCGATTACTTTTCTGCGAAGCTTTACATCATCGACGTTAAATGTGTAATGCTCCGACATTGTGCAAAACCAGATATCTTCACTCGAATTTTTCCAGTTTGATTTAGCGCCTCGACCCTTTTCACGCTCCCAGGTAATGCGGTTTTGAACGACAAAGTGCGATGAGGCAACGGTAAAGATCGAAGCAGAAGACAGCCAATCGCCACAGATATAGATCGAGGCTGTCTGCTTCAACAAGGGCTTAAGAATGTGAACAACTTCATCTAGCCAGAGTGCATAGTCATCAACGGTACGCTTTAAGAATTTGCGTCCATTAAAACTTTTATTGAGATTGTAGGGTGGGTCAAGGATCAGCAGGTCTACAACACCCAACGGTAGAAGCTTTGCTACTTCTAGACAGTCACCTTGAATAGTGCCCGTTGGCGGAATTAAAAAGGGATCTGAAGGTAACTTTCTGAGAATGCGAGGAGCCAACCTGACTTTATCTTCATCACTGAGGGTAAGAGTCCGGTTCATGGGTGCGCGTTGCTTGTCTTGATTAGGTTGAGTTGAGCCATCCATAATCCTCAAGGTGATAGGTATGTATAGCCGCTCAAACTGCGCTCATAGTTTTGCAGCAAAAGCTGAGACTCTTCCAGCGTAATCCGATGCTCTTGTAGGGCTTGCTCGGTCTGACGGCGAATGCTTTCGATCATATCTTCCGCGTCATATTGCACGTAGCCCAAGACCTCTTTCATCGTGTCACCGCGCACGACGTGTTCAATCTGATAGCCCTTCGGCGTGAGTTGAATATGCACCGTGTTGGTGTCGCCAAACAAGTTGTGCAGGTTGCCCATAATCTCTTGATATGCACCGTTGAGAAACATTCCCAGATAATAGGACTCGCCTGGTTTGAGCGGATGCAACTCTAGCACCGACTTGACATCACGCAAATCGATAAATTGATCAATCTTGCCGTCACTGTCGCAAGTTAAGTCAGACAGCGTAGCCCGTTGCGTTGGCTCTTGATCTAAACGGTGAATCGGCATGATCGGGAACAGTTGGTCGATCGCCCACGAATCAGGTGCAGACTGAAACACCGAAAGATTCATGTAGTACATCGAAGCCATGATTTTTTCGAGGTCTTCTAGATCGTCGGGGACGTAATCAAGCTGACGCACGATCGCCAAAATCTTATGACAGCAAGCCCAATATAATCGCTCTGCTCGTGCCCGTTCTGGCAAGCTCAGATAGCCAAAGCCAAACAAACTCACGGCTTCTTCTTTGAACTGAGTTGCGTCGTGATAGGCCTCCTGAAAGTTTTCTGGCTTAATCGAGTCGTAGGTTTCGTAGAGATTGCGAATGATCAGGTGTTCGTCTTCCTGCAATGGTTCGGGTTTGTCAGCCGGGACTTCGCTAGTGCCCAATACATCAAAAACTAAAACCGATTGGTGAGACGCGATCGCGCGTCCACTCTCAGTCACCAACGTCGGCACCGGAATTTTTGCACTTGTGCAGGCATCTTTAATCGCGGCGACAACATCATTCGCGTAGTTCTGCGTGTTGTAATTTTTGGAGGCGTGAAAATTCGTTTGAGAACCGTCATAATCTACGCCTAAACCGCCGCCACAGTCCAAATACTGCATATTTGCGCCCAGTTTCACGAGTTCGACGTAAATCTGACCCGCCTCGCGCAACGCATCTTTAATGACGCTAATCGCCGAAATCTGTGAACCGATATGAAAGTGCAGCAGTTGCAGCGAATCCAACATATTTGCTTCGCGCAGTTGCTCGATCGCTTGAATGATTTCAGGAACCGTCAAGCCAAATTTTGCCCGATCGCCCGCCGATGTGCCCCAGCGTCCAATGCCTTTGGCGCTTAGTTTCGCCCGAATTCCTAAAATTGGCTGAATGCCCAGTTTTTTGCTGGACTCGATCGCTAACTCCACTTCTTCTACTTGTTCTAAAACAATAATGGGCGTTTGTCCTAACCGTCTCGCCAGCATTGCCGTTTCGATGTATTCGCGATCTTTATAGCCGTTACAAATTAGCAGCGCTCCAGGTGTTTTCAGCGATGCTAATGCAATCATTAATTCTGGTTTAGATCCGGCTTCTAACCCAAATTGATGCGGTTTACCAAAGCGAACTAAATCTTCGATCAAATGGCGTTGTTGATTGCACTTAGTCGGAAAAACGCCTTTGTAAACGCCTGCGTAATTGTAGCGAGCGATCGCTTTTGCAAATGCCGCATTCAATCGCTCGATCCGATCTTCTAAAATGTCTGAAAATCGGATCAGTAATGGTAAACCTAAATTACGCTGCTTCAACGCATTCGTTAATTCATACAGATCTAATGAACCGCCACGATCGCCTTTAGGGGAAACCGTCACATGCCCAGCAGCATTGATTGAAAAATAGGGATCGCCCCAGCCATGAATGCGATAGAGTTCTTCGCTGTCTTCGATCGTCCAGTTTTTGGGCACGTCTTTGACGATCGCCGCTGAACCAGAAGACTTTGACGGCGTTGCTTCAGACTTGCTTTTTAGACTCTTCCCATTCGATGCTGATTGTGCTTCAACCAGTGCTTTTTCCGCCTCTGCTTTCGCTGACGTGTGGCGCTCCCCCATCGTGTCTTACCCCTTGGAAAATCTTATTGAGATGTCAGTCTACCGCATCCTTCACAAATTCGTAGGTTAAGCAGCGCACCCCTTTAGCGATCGCGAAGCCAATCGCCTCCGTTCTGGGCTAATCTTGTTTTGTAAAAAGGCATAAATTTCTGGGAGCGACTCGTGGAAAGGACATTTTTGGCCATCAAACCTGATGGTGTGCAGCGTAAGCTCATTAGCGAGATCATCGGACGCTTTGAGACAAAAGGATTTACCCTCGTGGGTTTGAAATTCATGAACGTCAGCCGCGAACTTGCAGAACAGCACTATGGGGTTCACAAAGAACGCCCATTTTTCGGCAGTTTGGTCGAATTCATCACGTCTGGCCCTGTTGTCGCAATGGTCTGGGAAGGCGATGGTGTGATCGCGGCGGCTAGAAAAGTGATTGGAGCCACCAACCCGCTCACGGCAGAACCTGGCACCATTCGCGGAGACCTAGGCGCAAATATTGGACGCAACCTGATCCACGGCTCAGATGCACCTGAAACGGCTCAAAGCGAAATTGCTCTGTGGTTTAAGGAAGAAGAACTTGTCAACTGGCAACCGACTATCCTTTCCTGGATCTACGAATAACTTCTAGTATTGCGGAATAGAGAAATGATTTGGGTAGGGGCAATCCCCCTGTGGTTGCCCTCCGTCAGGGGTAGGCACGGGGGCGCTCCCCCTACAGCCATTTCATTTCATCCCCTCGTCTGCAAAATCTCACTCAAACTTCTAATTTCTTTTCTTCAGGTTCAGCCATTTTTTCTTTTTCAGAGGCTGCTAATTTCTCGGCTCTCACTTCTTTAACTTCAACAGGATTGCGCTTAGAGAAACCCCAGACAAATATCAGCGCGACGGCTGTCACCATCACCCATTCGGGCGGCACTAGACTATCGTTGATGACTCGCATTAGCAGACGCAATCCGACCAAGGCGACCGTAATGTAACCTGCGTCTTCTAGGTGAGTAAACTCGTCTAACCAGCGAATAAACAGACCCGCCATAAACCGCAGCGCAATGATCCCGATCGTGGCCCCAATCAAAATCAGCCAGGTTTCTTGAGAAACGGCGATCGCGGTCGTTACACTATCTAGAGAGAACGCCAAATCTGTGAGTGCCAGAACGGGGATCGCTTGCCACAGCGAGGTGAACCGCGGCCCGTGGTGTTCGTCTCCATCGTCTGAGTCAGACGAGAAATATTGAAAGACTAACCACAGCAAGTAGATTGCCCCTGCCAACTCAAACTGCCAATATTTGCTCACCCAGGATGCCGTCAAAATTAAGCTCATCCGCAAAATGTAGGCAAACACTAAGCCAATGTTGAGGGCGCGCCGTTCAAGCTCAGGTTTTTCCAGCCCTTGCGCGATTGCAGCCAGGGCGATCGCGTTATCTGCCGACAGCACCGCTTCTAATGCCACTAAAACCAGCAGCAGCAAAAGAGTTTGAACATTAAAGGTGGCAGGGAAGTCTGAAAGTTGGTCTAGCATCAATGATTTCTGATTAAGCGTTACAAACAAGTCTTGACAAACTCAATCCTAATTTAAGAAAAAGCTTTGCTCATATATCAGCCTACCTTAACTAGGAGGTCTGAGTCATGCCACACACGCGAGACCTGAGTCTCATGATCCCCATTTTGTGTTGAATCTTGTAACAAAATCTTCCGAAAGCGGACGGTTTGATCGACATTGAGGAACGATAACCCTGAGATTAAGGAGTTTCAAACTCAATGCCTCTATCAGATACTCAAATTCTAGTTGCCCTTGTAGTGGCCCTCATTCCTGGCATTCTTGCCTTCCGGCTGTCTACCGAGTTGTATAAATAGATCTCCCTTGATCGCGGCAGGGAGACTGCTTTGTCTGATCCCCGCAGTAATCAATGATTCTCTCGACAAGTTGAGTGATCGTTTTTTAAGATGCGGGGTACACTGACGAGGCAGTTTTCCGGCTAGTTCATTTGGGTTGCTGACTCAGACGAAATTATTGGGAAACGCTGCTTAGTTCACACGTACTTCTTGATTTTGGCGCAGATATTTGCGATTTTGAGTTAACTCTGTCAGTAGAGTTATCGAAGCGTCAGTATCAAGCTCTCTAAAATGAGTTTTTAGTCTTCTGATCCGCTTAGTTTTTCAGTCTAGAAGCGCTCAATTTAGAATTAATCGCCAAAGGCAGCTACTTTTCCATTAAGACTGTCAAAGTCTACCGTCTGCACCGCATCCCGTTGAACTCATGAACGCACTTCAATCGCCGACTAAGCCTCTTCAGCCTGTTAGAACGCCTCGATCGCAGCCTCGCTCAGGTCAACAAAAAAAACGTCAACATCATCGAACGATCGCGATTGAGACCTCAATCAAGTTGGGTGTAAATCTTGCCCTTTCGGGCGTGGCGATCGCGGCGCTGGTTCAACTCTTGCCCTACAGCATGGCGCAGCACTCAAAGCTGCAAGAAATCAACGCTGAAGTCAAGGCGACAGAAAAACGAGTCGGTCACGTCAAAGCAGAATTTAGTCGCTATTTTGATCCCCGGCAGGCAAAAGTCATTATGCAAGAGCAGACAAACCGCACTGACCCAAGTCAACGCCAAATCGTTTGGGGAGATGCAACGTCCGAGACGGCAGCACAGCTTCCCTAGAACCGTAAATTACATAGGGGCACGGCAGTGCCATGCCCATTTGCAAGTAATCGATATTTTTCAATTCACAATCCTTGGAGAATTCTTGGGGGCTGATTCAAGGGTACGCTGGCAGAAATGTCCGATCGAACCTCTTTTCGGTTTTTACAAAAAGTGTATCAACCTGTCAAGTTCGCTCCTATCATGCGGGGATCGCACTGAACTAATCCAAAAACTACATGATCGGCGTGGTTTTGTAGCAAGCGTAACCTAACGATCGCATCAAGACTGTTTAGAATATAATCTGAATTGTTTACTTAACGTTACAAAGTTACCTATGCGTTCGCAATTGGGCAAATTTAGTACGGCTCTGATTCGTTCATCCGATAAGCACAATCACTTAGGCATGATCATCAAAGTTCAGCAATTCTACGCGTTTACCTAGCTGAAACTTTAGGCAAGATGGTTGCATCAGCTAGAAAGTGTAACAATAACTTTACACGCCTCCAACAATCCTCAAGGATTTTGAAAAAACCGTCTCACCATCCGAGATTCTGGTTCCTGATTATGTAGTTAATACGTACGCTACTCCTCTCCCCATTACGCACTTCAACAGAGTCGAGGAAACGATAGACATGAAATTGCAAGACACCCAACGCCGCATCGCTCTCGCAAGCTGGGTCAGCCCTTCACCCGCAGCAGAGCTTACCGATGCTGCCACGGCTACCCGGTCATCTCATGATTCACAAAAACCTAACCTACTCCGTCCACTTCGCAACGCGATCGATCGCGTTCAAGTCCGCAACCCTGACTTGGCTCACCGTCTTTGTAAGCTAATTCCGTCTCAGTGTCCCTTTGAGCGCGACGTTAAAGCCTTTGGAAAGACTTTGTTCCACATTCCGCCGATGTGCAAGCTTAACCCCGTCTATGACGAAGTGGTTGCGCTGCGATTTCGAGCGCTGTGCTATCTAGCAGATGAGTGCGGTGAAGACATTAGCTGCTATTGCTAATTCTTTCCACTTACCCTGAGAGAGATCTTACATCTCGGCTTCCAACTAGAGTAATTCTACTGGGTTGATCCCCAGGGTGGAACACTTCTTAAAAAAGCTTATCTTTACGATTTAATTGATAGAAAAGAGATGCCTGTGAAAGACATCTCTTTTTTTGTTAATGAAGCTGCGAATTCGACGACTTCGTTACCAGTCCATCGCGCCCCCTAAATCCCCCAATCTTGGGGGACTTCAAGCCAAAATTTCCGGTTCAAAGTCCCTCAGAATGGGGGATTTAGGGGGCAGAAGTTGCTCTTGACGAAGCGAAAAAACTCGTCGAACTGACGCTATTGAAGCGCGATCGGAAACACCCAATCTCGATAGTCTGGCTCTAAGTTTTCAGTGATGGCGGTTAGTTTTGCTTTCAACCGATCGGTAATGGGATGGGTTTCAGGCATCGGGTAAGTTTCAATCTTTTTGACCGGAGTAATTTTGGCAGCCGTGCCACTCAAGAAGACTTCATCGGCAATAAACAGTTCTGATTTGTCCACTGGTCTTTCTACAGTCTTGATCCCCAAGTTTCGAGCCAGCGTCAAAATGCTATCTCTGGTAATTCCTTCTAGAATGTCTTGCTCATAGCCTGGAGTGATCAACTCACCATTGCGGATTAGGAAAATATTCATTCCCGAAGCCTCGCTGACTTTGCTTTGAGTGTTGAGCAAGATCGCTTCATCAAAACCAGATTCAACGGCTTCAGTTTTGGCAAGAGATGACGTGATATAGGCACCGCTAATTTTTCCTCTCAACGGTAAGCTGCGATCTTCTTGGCGACACCATGAACTGATGCGACAGGTCACGCCATCTGCTGACAAATAGTCACCTAGCTCCAGCCCATAGACGAAGAAATCTTTTTCAATATTGTGGAGTCGAGGCGCGATGCCCAAGCCAGACGTGTAGACAAACGGACGAATATAAAACGATTGATCGGGCTTGTTTTTCCGAACAAACTCAGTAATGATCGCTTGAATTTTATCGGCAGGTAACTCGTAGTTAATCAGCTTGGCACTGTTGCTCAGTCGCTGACAGTGACGATCGAGCCGAAACAACAAAATCTGATTGGCGTTCTTAGGGTCGGGAATGCCTCGCAGCCCGCCAAAAGCTCCGGTGCCATAATGAAGGGCGTGAGTCGCGATCGAAAGATTTGCCTCAGCAAACGGGACAAACTGATTTTTGAAATAAGCGATCGGCAGAAAGTTGTGCATAGCAGCAGTTGAAGAGAATTGAACGAGGAAAACTTTTCGCCATCAGGCACCGTCAACCAGATTCCTGTTAACGAAACCCGATGACCTGCGATCATTCACCATTGACACGCGCAGCATTTACTGATGATAATGGGAGTTTGTTGAAAACTCTAGCACTCTTTAAAACCCTTGGCTAACGTAGTTGTAATTGGTGCCCAATGGGGCGACGAAGGGAAAGGAAAGATTACAGATCTGCTCAGTAAATCGGCGGATGTTGTAGTTCGTTACCAGGGTGGTGTTAACGCTGGGCACACAGTCGTTGTCAAAGATCAGACGTTTAAACTGCACCTTATTCCTTCTGGCATTTTATATCCTGAAACCGAGTGCATTATCGGTTGCGGCACGGTGATTGATCCCAAAGTTCTGATTGAAGAATTGGATCAATTAATCAGTTTAAATATCTCAACTGACAACCTGCTGATCTCCGAAACGGCGCATGTCACAATGCCCTATCATCGGCTGATCGATCGGGCCTCTGAAGAGCATCGCGGCACTCATAAAATCGGCACCACTGGGCGCGGGATTGGGCCCACCTACGCTGATAAATCTGAGCGGACGGGGATTCGAGTCGTTGATTTGATGGATGCTGATACGCTGCGAAAACAGCTTCATTGGACGATTAACTACAAGAATGGCATTCTCGAAAAACTCTATGGTCTGCCGCCGCTCGACGTAGAAGCGGTCACGGCCGAATATCTGGAATACGCCGATCGCTTGCGTCCTCATGTTGTCGATAGTTCTCTCAAAATCTACGATGCCATTCGCCGCAAACGGAATATTTTGTTTGAGGGCGCACAAGGGACGCTGTTAGACCTCGATCACGGCACCTATCCCTATGTCACTTCTTCAAATCCGGTTGCGGGTGGGGCGTGTGTTGGCACAGGCATCGGCCCGACCGTTATCGATCGGGTGATTGGGGTAGCCAAAGCCTATACAACCCGCGTGGGTGAAGGGCCATTTCCCACTGAGCTACACGGCGAGGTCGGAACCCTGCTGTGCGATCGCGGGGCAGAGTTTGGCACTACTACGGGGCGGCAACGGCGCTGTGGCTGGTTTGATGCGGTGATCGGTCGCTATGCAGTGCGAATCAATGGTCTTGACTGTCTCGCGATCACCAAGCTAGATGTCTTAGACGAGATGGAAGAGATTCAGGTCTGTGTTGCTTACGAACTCGATGGGCAGCGCTGTGAAGACTTTCCGAGCAATTCGCGGCTGTTTGCTCGCTGCAAGCCGATTTATAAAACCGTGCCAGGGTGGAAACGATCGACCGAGGAATGCAAATCTCTCGAAGATCTGCCGAGCCAAGCCCTCGATTACCTCAAATTCCTGGCAGAATTAATGGATGTGCCGATCGCGATCGTGTCTCTGGGCGCAAGCCGTGACCAGACCATTATCGTCGAAGACCCCATTCACGGGCCCAAACGAGCGCTGCTATACACCAACGGCACGCCGCAAGCAGTGGTCAAATAAAAGAATTTTGGATTGAGACTGCTTGAAATCCAAAGTCCAAAGTTCATCTCTCACATTCCCAAGGTCATTATGCAAATCACGATCGACTGTCATAAACGCGCTGCCGGAAGTAAGCCCAATGCCCTGCGCCGCTCAGGACAAATTCCGGCCGTACTCTATGGTCACAAAGGCAACGAATCCCTTGAGTTAACCATTGACGCTAAAAAGGCTGAATTTTTGGTGCGCGATGCCTCGGTTAACAATACGCTGATCAATGTCAACATCCCTGAACTGCCCTGGACGGGTAAAGCGCTGCTGCGCGAGATTCAGTCACACCCCTGGAAGCGTTACCTCTATCACCTCAGCTTTTTCTCAGTGTCGGCTGAGAGTGTTCTTGAAATCACGGTGCCTCTATACTTTGTGGGCGAAGCCTATGGGGTCAAGCAAGAGAGCGGCGTGATGGAAACCGAACTCACAGAATTAGAGGTGAGATGTCTGCCCGATCGCATTCCTCAAAGCATTGAAATTGATGTAACAGCCCTCAAAGTTGGCGATGCTCTGCACGTTCACGAGTTGCCTTTGCCTGAAGGCGTTACGGCTCAAGGTGAAGCCAGTCGAGTGGTCGTGATGATTTCGGCGACCCGTGCTGGAACTGGCGACGACGAAGCAGCCGCCGCTGTCGTATAAGCGCGGTTCACGTCAACTTAAGGTGTATATAGAACCAGGGAGCAACCATTCCCTGGCTTTTTTATAATTGTCTAAAAGCGAACTATGACCCAAACGACCCTACCCCCTTTAATTCAGCAAATGCTGCGATCGGAGTTTTATCCGCATCCGGTGACGGAGCCGATCGAACTGATTCAAACCCACGTCTCTTATGTGTTGCTCACGGGTGAGGTGGTCTATAAACTCAAAAAACCAGTCAACTTCGGCTTTCTAGATTTCTCGACGTTAGAGAAACGGGAGCATTTTTGTCATGAAGAGTTGCGTCTCAATCAACGAGGAGCCGCCGAACTTTATTTAGGCGTTGAGCCGATCACACAGACCGGAGAAACCTTTCAGCTTGGCGGCACCGGGGAACCTGTCGAGTATGTTGTCAAGATGTGTCAGTTTCCTCAAGAGACGTTGCTAAGTGCAATGTTCGATCGCGGCGAACTCACCGAACAACATCTAGAAGATCTGGCACGAGAATTAGCAGCGTTCCATTTAAAGGCACCGACCAGCGATTACATTCTCAAGTTTGGAGAAGTCTCGCAAATTCGACAAGCGATCGACGAAAACTATGATCAAACCGTGGGTTATGTTGGACGATCGCAAACCCAAGTCCAATTTGATGAGACTCGCGCCTACACAGACAAACTATTTGCTGAACAATCAGAACTTTTTGTCAATCGAGTTCAAAATAAATGGATTCGCGAATGTCACGGCGACGTTCACTTGAGAAATATCTGCTTTTGGCACGACAAAATCTTGCTGTTTGACTGCATCGAGTTTAATGAGCCGTTTCGCTTTGTCGATGTGATGTTCGATGTTGCCTACATCGTGATGGATTTAGATGCCCGGAATCGTCCTGATTTGAGTAATTTATTTCTCAACGCTTATCTTGAGCAAACGGGCGACTGGGAAGGCTTACAGGTGTTGCCGCTCTACCTCAGTCGTCAATCTTATGTTCGTGCCAAGGTAACTTCTTTCTTATTAGACGACCCGGCAATTGCAGAATCGGTGAAGCAGGAAGCCAGCGAAACGGCATCTCGCTACTATCGTTTGGCGTGGGAATACACTCGTCATAAATCGGGACGATTGGTGATGATGTCGGGTTTGTCGGGGTCTGGCAAAAGTACCGTAGCCCGGCAGTTAGCTCGTCAGACTGGAGCGATTCACCTGCGATCGGATGCCATTCGCAAACATCTCGGCGGCGTTGCGCTAGATGCCAAAGGAGAAGCCGATCTCTACAGCCTAGAAATGACTGAGAAGACTTACGATCGTCTCCTCAATCTCGGCATTACGCTGGCATCGCAAGGTTACACCGTGATTTTGGATGCTAAGTACGATCGTCAAGCGCTGCGATCGCCCGTCGTTGCTCAATCCGCTGCTCACCAGATTCCGCTAGAAATCTTCTATTGTGATGCGCCTCTGTCGGTGTTGAGCGATCGCGTGCAGCAGCGTCAAGGCGATATCTCAGATGCGACGACTGATTTGCTCAAAACCCAACAGATGGAGCCGTTTACCGAAACCGAAAAACCTTACCTCAAGATGCTAGACACCACTCAAAACTTAGAAGAACAATTACCAAAATAGTCATAGGTCATTCGTCATCAAACCTCTTCTCTAAAAGCGATTCAAAAATGACGAATGACTGACGACGAATGAGGTATCCTTTGTAGTGACTATTTAAGGGTCGAGACCGTGCGAAGACAACCAATCTCAAAAGGATTTTCGACAGGACTGAAAATCTGGCTGCTGTTCTTAATCAGTCTGTTTGGGATGGGCTACTCTGCGCCCTTAAGTATTTTTTTAGGCGCGATCGGTGGTCTGGCAAGCGGCTTAATTGTCGATTGGTGGGTGTCAAAAGAGATTGAGCCAGAGCAAAAAGAAGCTGCCGAAGATGGACTCGCCGAAGAAACGAAAGTCCGTAAAAAACGCAGTCAATACTCTAGCCTCAAACAGCGAAGTAAAAAGCGCAAACAGCAGCAAGAAGGCACCACAAATTGGTGGCAGCAGCTTCGTAGGCGATCGTAATTCAGGTTGCCTTATTGGACTTCGCCGCACTGTCCGCGCTGTCGTAACAGGTGATCGCACAAGACAAGCGCCATCATTGCCTCAACCATCGGCACCGCCCTCGGCAATACACAAGGATCATGACGACCCTTAGCGGCTAACGTCACTTCTTCGCCTGCGTTGGTGACGGTGCGCTGCTCTTTGCGAATCGTTGCGGTGGGCTTGAAGGCAACCCGAATCAGAATATTTTCTCCATTTGAGATGCCGCCCTGCACGCCGCCCGATCGATTAGTGACGGTGCGAATCTCGCCATTTTCGGTATGAAACTCGTCGTTGTGTTCACTGCCAGTCATCACCGTACCCGCAAAGCCAGAGCCAATCTCAAAGCCTTTGGTCGCGGGGAGTGACATCATCGCTTTGGCGAGGTCTGCTTCTAGCTTGTCAAACACTGGCTCACCTAGTCCTCTCGGAACTTGTCGCGCCACACATTCGACCACGCCTCCGATCGAGTCTCCCTGATTGCGAACCTGCTCGATCAAGTCCACCATTTGCTCGGCGCAATCTGAGTCGGGACAGCGCACAATGTTGCTCTCAACGTCTTCTAGCGTCACCGTGTTGGAATCGATCACGCCTTCTAAATCTTTAATGCGCTTCACGTAAGCGATGATTTCAACACCCGCAATCTCGCGCAGAATTTTTTTAGCGATCGCGCCTGCTGCCACTCGCCCGATCGTTTCTCGCGCCGATGAGCGTCCGCCGCCCTGCCAGTTGCGAATGCCATACTTTGCGTCATAAGTCGCATCGGCGTGAGAAGGACGATATTTGACCGCCATCTCGTCATAGTCTTGCGATCGCTGGTCTTGATTGCGAACGAGAATCGCGATCGGCGTTCCTAGAGTTTTGCCCTCAAACACGCCAGACAAAATCTCGCAGCGATCGGCTTCATTGCGAGGAGTCGTAATTTTGCTTTGCCCCGGTCTTCGTCGATCTAACTCAAACTGAATCTCGTCTGCTGAAATCTCAATTTTGGGTGGGCACCCGTCGATCACCACGCCTACGCCACCGCCGTGAGATTCGCCAAACGTAGAGATGCGGAACAAATGACCAAAATTGCTGCCCATGATGGTTTTTGAGGACGATGGTGTCGATCGTACCTGAAAAGGTGAATAGGGAGTCAGCAATTGCTAACTCCCTATTTTATGGGTTGCCCGGGATTCGAACCCGGGACCAGTCGGTTAAAAGCCGAATGCTCTACCACTGAGCTAGCAACCCTTGTTTGCGCGTTTTGAACGTGCGATTGCAAATATAGCACGAATTCGAGGGAAGTTTGCAACTTACTTAATGCTTTCTCCGGGGCGATCGCATTTAACCCTCAATTTTGGCGATCGGGTCTGACATGATATTGGTATCGAGAACAAATGACCGTTCAAGACTCATTGAGGATAGACTCCAGAATCTCCGGCGTTAAGCCTCTAGCTCTGGCTCTGTCGCTGATTTCATCCATCAATTCTCGAAGAAAAGCCACATCTTTATCCATTGGAGAATTATCTGTAGTATTCATTGCCTACTTCGCAATTTCTAAGGTTTGATGTCTATTGCAGAGCAACCAAACAAGCACCTTTTAGCTGGAACAAATCGGAGAATTTGGACGATCGTAAGCCATGCCCTGTGATTCCCGCCCTCAAAGCCCGATTTCCTGACTCTGCGATCGACGATGATGATGTTGAATTTTGACGGTGTAGTGCTGGAACACAGTGGATACTCTATCTGGAGTAGCGGTTCACGCAAGTCCGGCAATCCACACCACATATATTCCTTCACACTGTTGCACTTTCTTGCAATAGTGCTAGTGTTCTATATGACGTGAGCGCGAACCTCGCAGAAACGTAAATTTTTAACACAAGTGATCGCGATGAGCCTATTTGATGATGTAAGGGATGCCCTTCTCTTTAGAGAAGATTCTACAGTAGAAGGCAAGCTGCTAACTCCGATTGAGCAAATCATTGAAACAGAACTGGGTCATTTTAGTAAGTCAGTATCTATTACTAACGTAGATCAAATTCCAGACACTCCCAAGATACCAATTCAGAATCCTAGAACTTGGTTGAAGATCCCGAATGTGATCTGCTGCTTTGTAGATATGGAGGGATCTACAAAACTTAGTGCTGGTTTGCATGATAAAACAACGGCAAAAGCATATCGGCTTTTTACGGAAACGGGTATCCGCATTTTTCATGAGTTTGGAGCCGAATATATTGACATCAAAGGAGACGGAGTTTTTGCCTTATTCAACCAGGATCAACCCTATTCGGCACTCGCGGCAACAATATCATTCAAAACTTTTGTTTACGAGCATTTTACGCCTAAAGTCGAAGCCCTTACTGAGCAGCACATTGGCGGTCACTTCGGAATAGATCAAAAGACTGTCTTAGTTCGCAGGTTTGGATTAAAAACCTATCAGAACAGAACAGATAGGCAGAATGAGGTTTGGGCTGGAAAGCCAATAAATATGGCAGCAAAATTAGCCAGTTTATCTACAGACAACAAGCTCTGGGTTTCAGATAGATTTTTTGGCAACCTCAGAGATGAGAAGGCAACACACTCTTGTGGATGTCCGAGTGGTAATAAAGTCGAGCTTTGGACAGAGGAGAATATGTCTGACGACAGCCGATTTGATTTTGATACTGCTTATAGCTTGGATAGCAATTGGTGTGAAAAACACGGCAGATCCTTCTGCTCAAGCCTAGTTGAGCTAGACAGTTGATTTAAGTCTATTTCTCAGGAAAAATTTCTATGGAAGTTACAGAGAAGCTGCTTTCAATTTTTCAAATAACTAATGATTGGCTTAAGTTTGCTGAAGCAAAAAATGCTGTCCTTCTTGCTTTCTCAGGTACTGGTGTTACTGTAATTGTAACTTATCTTAGTGCAGCTTCAAACGTGCCAAATTCGCTTCAGCAAGGCTCTTCAATTTCGATGTCCCTTCTGTTTATCAGTGCCTTGATAAGCTCTCTGTCTTTTCTTCCTAAGACTGATCTTGAGCGGATTGTTTGGTTAATGTCTAAACCGTCTAGAAGAGTCAAACATGGGTTGAAGGATACCGATAATTTCTATTTCTTCAATGATTTGAAGAAATATCAGCCCGTTGAATTACTAAGTTCAATGAACAGGCTTTATTTCGACGATCAAATTAAGCTTCCATTTAGAAAAGAAGATTTGGATGTAGTGAGTCAAACAATCGTAAATTCGGAAATCGCATCGATAAAATTTAAGTTTTTCACAGCCTCTCTTTCGATTCTAATACTTTCCTTTTTTGTTACGCCAATTTCGCTGTTGATTAGCTTGCTGTTGTATCGTAGTTTGTAAGTTGTCCCTCTTCTATCACTCTAAATGGGAAGAATCACGTTTAAGCCTTAAAGAGCTTTCTGCCTGCGCTTTTCACCACTCAGATTGAGTCAGCAACAAAGTATTCATCTTCTTAATTTAACTGAACGAGAAGGTGTCGATCGCTCCCATGTTTCCCGGAGCCGATCGACACTTCACCCGTTCTACAAAATCCCTTCTTTCTGGGCCATTGACACCATCAAATCAATCACTCGGCACGAATAGCCCCACTCGTTGTCATACCACGAGATGACTTTGAAGAAATTGGAGTTTAGCTCAATGCCTGCCCCGGCATCAAAAATGCTAGAGTGCGAATCGCCCTGAAAATCGGTCGAAACCACTTCATCATCGGTGTAGCCCAAAATGCCTTTGAGTGAGCCTTCCGCCGCTTCCTTCATCGCGGCACAGATTTCTTTATAGCTGGTTGCTTGGTTGGTTTTGAAGGTCAGATCGACGACAGAGACATCGGGTGTGGGCACTCTAAATGCCATTCCTGTCAGTTTGCCCTTGAGTTCTGGCAAGACTAATGTCACCGCCTTTGCTGCCCCGGTCGAAGATGGAATGATATTTTGAGCGGCTCCCCGTCCGCCACGCCAGTCTTTTTGACTGGGGCCATCGACCGTTGGTTGAGTGGCTGTGGTCGCGTGAACAGTGGTCATCAGCCCTTCTGCTAAACCAAAACTGTCGTTGAGCACTTTGGCAACGGGTGCTAAACAGTTTGTCGTGCAACTGGCATTTGATACGATCGTATCTTTGTCAGGGTCAAACTGGTCATGGTTCACCCCAATCAGCAGCGTCCGCACTCTTTCAGGGTCTTTGGTCGGAGCCGAGAGAATGACTCGTTTTGCGCCCGCCATCAGATGTTTTGATGCACCCTCAAAATCAGTAAACAAACCTGTAGACTCAATCACATAGTCTGCGCCCAGCTTGCCCCAAGGCAAGTCGGCAGGGTTGCGAATTGCCGTACAGGGAATAAATTTGCCGTTGACGATAATGCCGTCAGGCTTGGCTTCAATGGTGCCCTTAAATCTGCCGTGAGTCGAATCATATTTGAGCAAATAGGCAAGGTTGTCTGGCGACACCAAATCATTAATGCCCACAAATTCGATATTGGGATTGTCAACGCCAGCTCGAAATGCGAGGCGACCAATTCGCCCAAATCCGTTGATTCCTACTTTAAGCGTGGTCATAATAAAAGCTCCTCAAAGCGTTAGTGAACTCAGATTTTCTCAATAAATTAGCGTACTTAATCGACGATCGCGGTTAGCGTAATCTTTTCATTCGTTTAAGTATCGCTCTATAGGGATCATTCCAGCTTTGGTTAGAAAAATTTGGACTCTGCACGAAATAGAACAATCGATTTTGTAGCGAGTATAACAGTTCAACGATCGAGGCTTCGATAACATCTGTTACCCTTTCCTTAAACTTGTTCCCTAACGTTCACCGACATGAGTTTTACGATTCAGAATGTTTTAATTCCAGTTGATCGTGCCTACGAGACGGTTGATGTGCAGATTGAGGGCGATCGGATTGCGGCGATCGCGCCCCATTTAGAACCCGTTGGCACCTTGATCGACGGACGCAATAAGCTACTCTTGCCCGGTTTTGTCAATGCTCACACTCACTCCTCTGAGATGTGGCAGCGAGGCATGATTCCGCCCGTTCCTCTAGAGTTGTGGATTGCAGAACTCTATGACTTTACGCCCCTAGAGCTAGAGCAAGTTTATCTCAGCGCGATCGGAACTGCGGTCGAAACGCTGCTCTCTGGTGGAACCAGTGTGGTCGATCACTTGGTCTTGATCCCCGGTCAGGAATTGGCGACGATCGCGACGGCGGTTAGAGCTTATCGACAGGTCGGAATTCGGGCGTTTGTGGCTCCTCTGATTCAAGATGAGGCTTTAGCAGCAAGCCTTCCCAACGGGGGAATCGAGCGAGAACACGGAGACTATGTGCGATCGACGGCGGCAACTTTAGCGCTAATCGAGGAAGCCGTAAATCAGTTTCATCGACCTGATGAAGGAGTGAACATTCTCGTCGCGCCCACGGGAATACAACTCTGTTCAGATGCCTTGTTTGCAGGGTGCATTGAGTTAAGCGATCGCTACAATCTCTGTCGCCACGCTCACTTGTCAGAAACCAGAGCGCAGAAGCTTTTGGCTCAAGAAAAATATGGCCGTAGCGCCGTTGAACATCTCAAGCAAATTGGGTTTTTGAGCGATCGTACCTCTCTCGCTCATTGCGTTTGGCTCGATGATGCCGACATTGAGATCATGGCAGCCACAAAATCAACAGTTGTTCACAATCCTCTTAGCAACCTGCGATTGGGGAGTGGAATTGCCCCGATTCTCAGATATCGGCAGGCAGGCGTGAATGTCTCATTCGGGTGTGATGGTTCGGCGAGTAATGATTCTCAAGATTTACTCGAAGCGATCAAGATTGGTTCGATTTTGCACAATACGACTGACTTCGATTATCAGAATTGGATTACGCCTCGCCAAGCGATCGAGATGGCATCTCTAGGAGGCGCAATGGGCTTAAATCTAAATGATCAACTCGGTTCGCTGACGGTGGGTAAAAAAGCTGATTTAGTCCTATACGACTTGATGAATCTGTCTTTGTTGCCGCGCACCGACCCGATCGGGCTTCTGGTTTTGGGTCGCCCCGTCAATGTTGTTGATCATGCCTGGGTGAATGGTCAGTCAGTCGTTGCAAATAATACTGTCTGCAATGTAGATGTGAATCAATTGAAGCAAGAATTATTTAATCAAAGCCAATGGAATGCAAAACGGCAGGCTCCGACGGTAGCGCAACTCGAAGCACACTACCGATCGGTGATGGGTTTATCAGAATCAACGCTAGGCTATTCTTAAAATTATTCGATGAAATGGCTGTAGGGGCAATCCCCTCGTGCCTACCCCTGACGGAGGGCAACCACGAGGGGATTGCCCCTACAAATTATTCCTGTTCAGCAATATCCGATCGTGGATTAAACAACATCGGTTACTTGCAATCCTAAGTCGGCAGGATCGTTGCACAACCGCTAAAATTAAGCTTTGCCCGCTCAAATTTACTAATCACTTGAGGGACGGCATGGCCATCAAAACCGTTGATTTGGCAACCCGTTTGGATCACTACTACGAACAGGTTCGAGCCGTCATTCTCAGCCGTCAAAGCCCGATTTCTGGGCTGCTTCCTGCCAGTACTGCTGTCAACGCCCACGGCGACTACACTGACGCATGGGTGCGCGATAATGTCTACAGCATTCTCGCCGTGTGGGGGCTGGGACTCGCCTATCGCAAACTCGACGACGATCGGGGACGTACCTACGAGCTAGAACACAGCGTTGTCAAGTTGATGCGCGGCTTGCTGTTCTCAATGATGCGACAAGCCGAAAAAGTCGAGAAATTCAAAGCCAATCAAGCCCCGCTCGATGCACTTCATGCCAAATACGACACCGACACCGGAAGCACCGTCGTTGGCGATGACGAATGGGGACATTTGCAGCTTGACGCGACCTCAATTTTTCTGCTGATGTTGGCGCAAATGACCGCATCAGGGTTAGCGATCGTCTTCACCACCGATGAGGTGAACTTCATTCAAAATCTCGTCTACTACATCGGCAGAACTTATCGCACACCCGATTATGGGATTTGGGAGCGAGGCAACAAAATTAATCACGGCAACCCTGAACTTAATGCCAGCTCGGTGGGCATGGCAAAAGCAGCACTCGAAGCGCTGAATGGGCTAAATTTGTTCGGCGTTCATGGCAGCCAAGCCTCGGTGATTCACGTCTTGCCCGATGAAATTGCTCGGTGTCGCACGACGCTAGAATCACTGTTGCCTAGAGAATCTAGCTCTAAAGAAGTCGATGCCGCTCTGTTGAGTGTGATTAGCTTTCCAGCGTTTGCTGTTGAAGACGTGCAGTTGGTCGATCGGACTCGCACCAAAATTGTGACGCTGCTGCAAGGTCGCTATGGCTGCAAACGCTTTCTGCGCGACGGGCACCAAACTGTTCTAGAAAACAGCAGTCGTCTTCACTATGAGCCGTGGGAACTCAAGCAATTTGAGCATATTGAGTCTGAATGGCCGCTCTTCTTTACTTATTTGGCACTCGATGGATTGTTCCGCGACGATCGTCAACAAGCGCAATACTACCTCGATCAACTGGAACAAGTTGTAGTCAAACGAGACGGCTTGAACTTGCTGCCAGAGTTGTACTATGTGCCTGAAGCCGCGATCGAGCCAGAAAAAGCGAATCCCTCTAGTCAAACTCGTTTACCTAACGAAAATGTTCCGCTCGTGTGGGCACAAAGCTTATATTTTCTGGCGCAAATGCTGCACGAAGGATTGTTAGCTGTGGGCGATATTGACCCGATCGGTGGTCATCTCCGCATCGGTCAAAAACGCAAAGCGACTGTACAAATTGCGCTCTTGGCTGAAGACGAAGATTTGCAGTCTAAACTCGCTGCCAACAACATCACAACTCAAACCCTTAAACAAGTCGAGCCGATTCAAGTCCGTCATGCACGAGAACTAGCCGCCGCCTATGCTCAAGTCGGACGCAATGATAAGCTTGATTTAACAGGTCGCCCCATGCGACGAATGCGGAGTTTGACAACTTCTAGAGTGTTTAAAATTTGTGGAGAGACGATCGTCTTTCTGCCATCGTTCTTAGAGCCAAGACGGTTTTATCTCACTCTCGATTATCATTTTCTGGTTTCCAACATCAAAAGTGAGCTTGCCTACACTCATCGCCACTGGCAAGATTTGGGCAAACCGACGATGACGCTGTTGTTAACCAAAGAAATGCTAGAACTGGGTCGAGAAGCGCTGATCAACCTCGTCCAAGAATTTCAGGAAGGTCGCTGTGGTGACGTTCCTGTGCAGTTGGGTCGCCTGAACCAACTTGCCCTCACAGCGGGGACTGAACGCATCGATTCTCTGCACGATTTTGAGTTTCCCCCGTCGTCTGTGGTCGATACAACGTTACCCAACTATCATCTGGTTTCTCATCCAGAGAAAAACTGTCCATTAAGCCTTTCGCAAGAATTTAAGCTGGAGTATGAAACCGATATTGACTCGTTAGTTTCAAGTCTGCATCAATCTCATAACTTGTATGAACAAATCGAGTTATTGAGTACTCTAGCTCGTCTAAAAGGATTAGACTTTGATACCCGCTTCACCGAATCGCAGCCTATCATCACCGTGATGGATTTGCTCAACGAAGTCTACGCAAAAGCCAGCAAAGGCGACGAGTTGGGCTGTCCTTATTGGGGTATTGTTCGCCGATCGGCAGGGTTGCTCGATAAACTTGATGTCGGTTTGTCGGATGCAGTTACCGATATTTTAGTGCGGCAAAAACAGATTGCTGTGGGTCGGGCCTATAGTGAAGACTCGCTGATTATGCAGCCGTTGCCCTACGTCGAAGTGCTGGAAAAAATTCGTCACTTTTGTCGAGAAGACATTCGCGATCGCGTCCTCACTCAAGAAATTCTCATCTATCTCAGCGTCTTGATCAAAAGCGAACCCAATCTCTTTCAAGGCTTGCTAACGCTGAAAGTGGGCTATCTGATCTTGCTCATTACAGCCAACCTCGCCCAAGAACTTGCTCTCACACAAGACGAAGCCTACGAACACTTAATGCAACTCAGTCCGTTTGAGATTAAAACGTGTTTGCGACAGATTCTAATGGGTTATGCCGACCTCAATCAGGCATTGTTTAAGCAAGAATCGCTGCGGGTGAAATTGCCCGATCGCGGCATCGATTGGGTGGTTCTGCTAGACGAACAAACTGAAGTCGAACCTGCTAACCAAGATTGGTGGCGCAAGCGGCAACTAGACGGCTCTCTTAACCGCGTCCCTAAAGATTTTTATCCCAGTGTGTGGCAGCT
Organism: Phormidesmis priestleyi ULC007; assembly: GCF_001895925.1. Lineage (GTDB taxonomy): Bacteria > Cyanobacteriota > Cyanobacteriia > Leptolyngbyales > Leptolyngbyaceae > Phormidesmis_A > Phormidesmis_A priestleyi_A. Next base: position 54,150 of record NZ_MPPI01000010.1, read on the forward strand.
ATTGCATCACTGCAAAGGGTTGGTGATTGGTGACAAGCTAGAACGCCGCAACCGTCTCGATAGCGAATTGATCATCATGGAAATGACCGCAGGCGAGAAAAACTTCGCACTCCAAATTGAACACTTGTTAAACAAAATTCAAGCGCCCGAATATCGCCAGGTGAATGTAGAAGCCATGATGGAATTAGCCACGATCGCGCAACGTAACCCCGATCTCAAAATTGAAGAATCGATCGTGCTAGATGTGTTGATTGGTCACGCAGTTCGATTAGCGTGGCTCGACAAATTTCCAGACTTCTTCGATCGCTACGATGAACACAAAGGATCAGCATGGCGATCGTTTTATGAATCGTCACCTTATGATTGTGCCAGCTATATCGCTAAAGCAATGCGTTTCTTGACGCAGTTGGGGCAAACTACCCCTGTCTAGAGAATAATTTTGTGATTCACCCACGATCGGGATCTTCTCCCAATTCTCGTAGACGTACGGCTAGGCGATCGGCTCGTTGGCGTTCTTCATCGGCTCGTTGGCGTTCTTCATCGGCTCGTTGCTGTTGTTCATTAGCACGTTGGTGTTGTTCATCGGCTCGTTGACGCTCCGCTTCTTCGGGTAGAGGCACGAGATTGCCGTTACGATCGTAAAATCGCAGCCACGTCGTTGTATCGATATCGACTGCCCCCGACCATGATCCCAGCCACAACTCCAGCGTTTGGCACCATCGCCATCCCTGTTCATTGACGGGAATCGGCTGATAGCCCTGATCTAAGTCAAGATGCCACCCTTGAAAGGCACTGGGATCAAACGGATCATAAACAAAATAGTCCCGTGTGCGAAACACTTGTTCATAAAGGGTTTTCTTGGCTCCCAAATCAACGTTGGTCGTGCTAGGTGGCAGCATTTCTACGATCACATCGGGGTAGCGTCCCCCTTCTTCCCAGACCACCCAGCCTTGACGAGACGAGTCAGCCTCGACCCCTAAAACTGCAAAGAAATCAGGTCCTCTAAAGTCGCGATTGCGGGCTTGGCTGCTGCTGTAGTAGACAAACATATTGCCGCCTGCAAAGAAGTCCTGGCGGTCTGACCAGCCTTGATTGAGCGATCGAATCAAGACATTCATAGCTACTCGGTGACGATTGCTCTCCAAAGGTTCTCCGTCGTCAAAAATTAGATCGGTCGGTGGCATAGGCGGTTCCCACTCGATCGGCTCTAGAACTGGGTTAGTCTGTTCAGTGGTGGCTTCTAGTGACATCGCAGTCGTTCTCCCGACACGAAATTTCCGCTTGACCCTTACGGCACATTTTACACCGATAATAAGTGTAGCCCCTTGATTAGTCTTATGTTTCAGGTGACTCGTCGTCGTCTTGCGATCTGGTATACTACCGTTACGGCAGTGTTGCTGCTAGTGTTTGCAAGTGGATTTTATTTGTATGTCCGCAGCACGTTAATTGAACGCATTGATGACACGCTTAACCATGTGGTCGAAGTGGTGCAGCGATCGTTGGTAATCGAGCCAATTAATCAAGGCGGAGACGTGCGCGTTAATGTCGAGTCGAGCTTTCGAGATAATGCCATTTCGGTTGAAGATGATCACATTGATCTAGAGTGGTTTAGCCCTCAAGGTGAAATCGTGTGGTCAACATTTGCCGACCCGATCGCAGTTCCGCTCCACTTCAATATCAATGGCGAAACGGTGCATTTATCGGCAGATCATTTGCTGCGACAAGTAACGCAACGAGTGCAAGTCGGGCGACAGGTGTTAGGCTATTTGCGCGTTAGCCATCCCTGGTTTGAAGTGACAAAGCCCACTCGCGAGTTATTTCTAGATTTAATAGCTGGAACAACGGTGATGGTCGCGATCGTCGCCGCGATCGGATGGTTGTTATCCGGTCTGGCGATGCAGCCGATTCGAGAATCTTATCAGCGATTAAAGCAGTTTACCGCCGACGCGTCTCATGAGTTGCGGAACCCGATCGCAATCATTCAAACTAATGTGCAGGTTGCGCTTTCAGATCCAGAATCAGATCCACAAATGCAACGCTATCACTTACAGGTAGTTGAACGGCTAACTCGTCGTTTAGGAAGACTGGTCGATGATTTATTGTTTCTCGCACGACAAGATAGCAGCACGGCACAACCCAGACGCGTTTTAGTCAACCTGGATGATTTGCTGACTGAAGTGTTAGAAGAACAGCAGACGATCGCCGTAGAAAAAGGAATTTCGTTAAGTCTCAATTGCAGTGCAGCATCAGAGGAACTCGCTGCAAGTCAATCAATTATTTTGAAATCACTCCCTCGTGTTGAAAATTTGCTCTCGCTGCAATGCGATCGCGATCAAATTTCTCGATTATTCACCAACTTAATCAGCAACGCTCTACAGTACACACCTGCGAATGGAAAGGTAACGATAGATTTACAGCAACTTAAACGCACGAGTGGATCTTCTCTGCAAGTTAAAGTGACGGACACCGGAATTGGGATTCCAGAAGAGGCATTGCCGCAATTGTTCGATCGCTTCTATCGCGTCGATCCTGCCCGAACTAAAGCAACCGGGGGATCGGGGTTAGGTTTAGCGATCGCGCAAGCCATTATCGAAAATCATCACGGACAAATTCAAATCGAAAGTAAATTCGGTAAAGGAACTACGGTTACAGTGACGCTACCACAGCAGGAAACTGCAAGCTAGTTGACACAAATTAAGCTTCAACTAATTGGGCTTCGGCTTCTTCGGTTTCTTGCCAACCAGAATGGGTCAAACGCTCGATCGCCCGATCAATAATCTCTAATCCCTGACCCACATTTTCAATTAGACTGAGTTTTCCGCGCAGATCTGCGGCACCATCAAACCCTTTTGCATACCACGTCATGTGTTTGCGGGCTTGTCTGACTCCGCGATCGCCTTTGTATTCCCACAGCATTTGTAGATGTTCACGGGCGCATTCCAAACGCTCGATCGGAGTGGGTTTTAGTTTCTCGATTCCTGTCTTCAAAAAGTGATCAACTTCGCCTACTAAGAATGGATAGCCCAGCGTTCCGCGAGAACACATCACACCATCGGCTCCGGTTTGCTCCAGGCATTTAACGGCTGCCTCGACTGAGAACATATCGCCATTGGCAATCACCGGAATCGAGAGAATTTCTTTCACGCGCCCAATCCATTCCCATTTGGCGGCTCCGTTATAGCCTTGCGATCGCGTCCGTCCGTGAACAGTGATCATTTGTGCCCCCGCATCTTGCATCCGCTTGGCAAAATCGAGGATGTTAATTTCTTGGTCTGTCCAGCCGATGCGAGTTTTAACCGTCACCGGAACGTTTACCGCTTTGACTACGGCGCGCACGATCGCTTCTGCCGTTTCGGGGTCTCGCAGCAGAGAAGAGCCGCCTCCGTTTTTGGTGATCTTGTTCACCGGACAGCCCATATTGATATCGACCGTATCAGCTCCTTCTGCGACTGCCATTTGTGCGGCTTCTGCCAAAAAGTCGGGGCGACAGTCAAAAAGCTGAATGCTAATCGGACGCTCGTTGGGGTCTACCTCCATGATGATCGGCAGTTCTTTCACGTAGTGCAACCCTGTAGCGTTGACCATCTCGGTATACATCATTGAATCGGGCGCATAGCGACGCACCAGGCGACGAAACACGAGATCTGTTACGCCAGAAAGGGGCGACTGCAAGACGCGGCTTTTGACCTCTAAGTGACCAATCTTGAGAGGTGCAGATAGTCTAGCTTTTAGGGTCGGAGACAGAGAAACCATAATTCACGAAAGTAGCGATCGATCTCCAGGATAAAGGATTTGTGCGAATCACTTCCTTGCTTGAGGATAAAGCCATCGATAAAAGACGCGAGTTAATCGAGGCATGACGAAGTAGGTGAGTAACACTACCGAAAGGCTGATCAGTACCAATGATTGCAACCAGATCGGTAAACTGACGAGAAAGCCTGAGAAAAAATACCCCACGATCAGAGAGACGAGGTAGACAGCGATCGAGGTCAAAATCGCCATCTTATAGCGGGCCGGAGGTGCTTGAGTGGGTCTTCCTGGCAGGGTAAACCAGGCTTCTAACCCTTGTAAAACCTGCACTTTTTCAGATCCTTGAATCAGAGGTTTTGCTCGATCGAGCCAATATTTGCGAACGTCGGATTCGATCCAGGTTTTGAGGTTTTGATAGTGGTCAAATCTTAGAATGATCACATATTCAGGATAAGTGTGATCATGCGGTCGAATAATGTTGACTCCTGCGTGCCCTTCAAATTGATGAGCGGCGACTGTAATATCTTTTTGCCATTGTTCGTAAGCCTCCTCGTATCCAGGTTTCACGACTTGAGAAATGATGGCGGTGACAGGCAAATTCTCGTCCATAACGCAGAGCATCTCACGGCTTAACGCGGGCGATCGCTAAAACTTTATCCATAATTCATATTCTCATAGAATAGTCGCGGACTTGAGCGATTCAACATTTTGGCTCTACCCGATGCTGTTCCCAACTAGTGGCTGCACCCTCCGACTACAGTGCATCTGCCCGATGAATCGACTCGATCAGTTCCTCAACCTCTTCATCATTAGCCCAACGTGGTAAGCCCCGCGATCTACCTGTACTCAGGTGATCGTCGGGATATAAGACGGCGCGACGGAGGTACGGAGTCCAGCATTTTCTGGTAAACGTAGCGCGGAAGCCTGATATAGTACAGATGGTCGTTGACCCGCCTAGACTCTCGAACAGACAGGACACGTAGCAGTAATATGCTTGCCACGGAAAGAAAGTAGCTGGGGAAGGAACAGATCTGGCTGGTGGGCTATTGCCATAAATCCATGATGTGTTGTGCAAAAAGTTATCAACCTTGGGACACAGGGTTGCCGCCTGGGTAACGTGAGCGCACAGCCCTGAAGGAGGGTTTCCCTCCGTAGGGGACTGTGAAAGAAGCGTTGCGAGAGTCAGTGGAGTGCTTTGCATTTCAAAACCTCTGGAGTCAATGTCAGACCAAAGCTAGACATCTAGTAGAGGCAGTTGCCGACGAAACAGGAAGCCCGTGCTGTATGCGTAGCATCAGCGTCGGGTATGTCACCTTCTTGTGGTGGGTATTCGTTCGATGCAAATTCTCAAGACTGATGTGCTCGTGGTGGGTGGCGGCACTGGAGGAACGGCGGCGGCACTTCAGGCAGCTCGACGCGGAGCCAATACGATTTTAGTCAGTGAGTTTTCTGGCTTAGGCGGAATGCTCACTAGCGCTGGAGTGACCGCCCCAGATGGCAACGAGTTAGCTGCCTTTCAAACTGGGATTTGGGGCGCATTCTTACAAGCGTTGCAGCAGCGTCAGCCAGAGGGGTTAGACAACGCCTGGGTGAGTTTTTTCACTTACGATCCGCGCGTCGGGGCAGATATTTTTGCCGATTGGGTTGCCCAACTTCCAAATCTGACTTGGCTTCAAGAGCAAACGCCATTAGAGGTTTTGCAGGAAGACGATCGCGTCATCGGCGTTCGATTCGCAGAGTTCACGATCTTCGCCAACATTACCCTCGACGGCACTGAGCTTGGCGATTTGCTGGCACTCGGAGACATTCCGCATCGCTGGGGCTGGGAGTTGCAGTCTGAGTGGGGAGAACCCAGTGCGCCGATCGCTGCCAATACGCTCACCAAAACTTACCCTGTTCAAGCTCCGACATGGGTTGTTGTGCTTCAAGACTTTGGTGAAACAGGATTGGCTCCAAAAATTCCGGCACCGCCTCGCTACAATCCAGCAAAATTTACCCCAGCTTGGGCAGATTACGGAGCCGAGAAGTTTTTGAACTATGGACGCTTGCCCGGAAACCGTTTTATGATCAATTGGCCGATCGCAGGTAATGATTATGGAGAAGGCGTTGAGCGACTGATCGGGTCAGCGGCAGAGCGATCGCAGTTCCTTCAAGAAGCGCTCTGGCACACTCAAGGCTTTGCCCACTTCATCCAAGCCCAGCTAGGAGGACGTTTTGGTCTAGCAGAGGAAATTTTTCCAGTTTCGATTCAAACTTCTCTGGGAGGCGGTGCCTATGCCCTTCACCCTTATTATCGAGAGAGCCGAAGACTTAAAGGGTTAGTCACGGTTCGAGAGCAAGATTTATTACCCAACGGACAAGTCGCCCCGCTACCGATCAGAATCACGGCTCAAGGGTGCGAGACTGCTGAGAATATTTGCCAGTCGATCGCCATCGGCAACTACGCCAACGATCATCACTATCCCAGTGGCGACATTTCGTTAAAGCCTAAATCAATGCGTTGGGGCGGACGTTGGACAGGCACACCCTTCACGATTCCCTATGGCTCTCTGGTGCCAGAAATCACCGAGGGATTTTTAGTGTGCGAGAAGAATATTTCGGTGTCTCATCTCGCGAATGGAGCGACTCGCCTCCAACCCCTGGTTTTGGGAATTGGACAAGCCGCAGGAATGGCAGCCGCCTTGTGTATTGAACAAAATTGTCAGCCGAGAGAGTTGTCGGTACGATCGTTGCAAAATGCCCTTTTAGAGGATGCGATCGCACCTGCCGCCATCATTCCGCTTTTAAATCTGGCTCCCAATCATTCTGACTGGCTCTACTGGCAACACTATTATCTAGATGCTCCAGAGGCTTATCCCCATAGCGGGTGTTGCCCCATGCGTACTCCGTTGTTGGACATGCCTCCTGCCAAATTCAACATCTCTGGCATTTTTTATCGGCACGGTGAGCAAGACTATACGATCGTCCTTGAAACCCCCCACGACCCAAATCAAGTCAAAAAAACCTGGGCACTCGTAACCCTGACTCCAGAAATTGATCAGCAGCTAAAGCAGTATGAATGCGAAAATAACATCTTTATACTTGGTAAAAAAAATTACAGTGGAGGGTGGATTTTAGTAGAGTCAATCTTTTCCGTTCTGGCGTAGATAGCGATTAAGGCTCCTTTTCTAAAACCTCATACGTAGGATTACTGAACTTAAAAAATTACATCAGTTCATCCTGATCTACTAATAGACGGTCTGTATCTGTGAATAGATACATCAGAACAGACCCAACCTATGCATGTTCAAACTTCTGTCACTCTAATCAGTTTGCTTCTCGGTTCAATAGCCGCAGGTCTGCACCAAGTCGAGTTTTTGCCTGGGTTGAAGCAGGATTCTCCTATCTCTTTGTTGACTCACTCAGAGCCACAAACTCAATATCTTGCCCATCGGGGAAGTGGGCGGATTGAAGGTCGTTTCCATCCTCCGTTCAATACTCAAAACTTAGTTTAATTCACGGCTCACGCCCGATCGTTTCCTGCTCTCTAAGATTTCTCGATACGACTTGCTAAAAATGGAAGCTCCTACATTAGAGATTGCTTCCATTTTTGTTTTCAAGTGTTGATGACTAATTTTTTAAACTGGCGTGGGAATAGTTAGGAGAGAATACTTAATAACATCGATTAGAGATAAAATAATTAACAATTACTCAGACGAGTTGGCATTGTCGTCTCTAAACCCGCTCTGATGAATCAACTGACCCTAGAAATTAAGCCATCTGCGATCGCTAGAGTCTCCGTAAGTTCACAGAAGTTTGATGTATTAGCTCTTCTATAAATTCTTCCTGATATGACCAACGACCTCGATCTGATCAAGCTCCTCAGCCCTAGTGCAATGGATCAGATCATGCTTTATCTCGCCTTCAGCGCCATGCGAACGAGTGGGCACCGACACGGAGCTTTTTTAGATGCAGCCGCAACCGCCGCAAAATGTGCCATCTACACCACCTACTTAGAGCAAGACGGCAACCTGCGAATGACTGGGCATTTGCACCATCTTGAGCCAAAGCGAGTTAAAGCGATCGTTGAAGAAGTCAGGCAGGCACTCACCGAAGGAAAGCTGCTGAAAATGCTGGGTTCTCAAGAACCTCGCTATCTGATTCAATTCCCTTATATCTGGTTAGAACAATATCCTTGGCAACCGGGGCGATCGCGCGTTCTGGGCACCAGCCTCACCTCTGAAGAAAAGAGTCACATTGAGCAAAAGCTTCCGCCCAACCTGCCCGATGCTCAACTGATCAACTCATTTCAATTTCTCGATTTGGTCGAGTTTCTGCATGGGCGCTCTCAAGAAGATTTGCCTCAAGAGCAGCAAATGCCCCTGAGTGAAGCCCTGGCAGAGCATATCAAGCGTCGTCTGATTTATTCGGGCACTGTTACGCGCATCGATTCACCTTGGGGGCTGCCGTTTTATGCCCTGACTCGCGCTTCCTATTCACCTGACGACCAGGAAGAACGGGCCTATGTCATGGTCGAAGATACGGCTCGATTTTTCCGACTCATGAAAGATTGGGCAGATCGCCAAAATCAGGTGATGCGAGTTTTAGAAGAATTGGATATTCCAGCAGAGCGGGTCGATCGGGCCCTCGAAGAACTGGATGAAGTGATCCGCGAATGGGCAGACCGCTACCACAAAGATGGGGGTCTGCCCTTTGTGGTGCAAATGGTTGTAGGGTCTAACGAGTGACTGACTTTAGGGCAAGTCAGTGCTGCCCATGAGATAGCGATCGCACTCACGAGCCGCACCGCGCCCCTCGTTAAACGCCCAGACGACAAGGCTTTGTCCCCGCCGACAGTCGCCAGCCGCAAACACTCCAGGAATGCTGGTGACGTATTTCTCGTGGTCAGCTTTGACATTGCTGCGGGCATCTCGATCGACCCCTAGCGCATCTAAAAGAGGTTGCTCAGGCCCCAAAAAGCCCATCGCCAACAGGACAAGTTGCGCGGATAAAACTTTCTCAGTGCCAGGAATGTGCTGGGCAATAAACTGTCCTTTCTCATTTTTCTCCCACTGCACCTCGACGGTGTGAACCGCTTTGACCTGCCCGTTTTCGTCACCCTCAAAATGGGTTGCGGTCGTGAGATAGCCGCGTGGATCGTCGCCAAACTTAGCGGCAGCTTCTTCTTGCCCGTAGTCGAGGCGGTAGACTTTGGGCCATTCAGGCCAGGGATTATCGGGCGAACGTTCTTGCGGAGGCTGAGGCAAAATTTCAAGCTGCACGAGGCTCTTGCATCCGTGACGAAGGGATGTGCCTACGCAGTCGGTTCCGGTGTCGCCACCGCCAATGATCACCACATCTTTGTCTTGGGCGGAGATGAAGTTGCCGTTGCTGCTCTGATTCAAAACTGCTTTAGTGTTGGCGGTCAGGAAATCCATTGCGAAGTGGATGCCCTTTAACTCGCGCCCTGCGATCGGTAAATCACGCGGCTTCGTCGCTCCCACACAAAGCACGACAGAATCAAAGTCTTTGAGCAGCGTTTCGACGGGCAAATCTTTGCCGACTTCGGCGTTGCAGATAAACGTGATGCCCTCGTCTTCAAGGACTTTGATGCGGCGCAACACAACTTCTTCTTTCTCAAGCTTCATGTTGGGGATGCCATACATCAGCAGTCCGCCGGGACGATCGGCGCGTTCATAAACTGTGACCCAGTGCCCCGACTTGTTGAGTTGTGCAGCCGCAGAAAGTCCGGCAGGCCCAGAGCCGATAATGGCGACTTTTTTGCCCGTGCGTTTGGTGGGCGGTTCGGGCTTGATCCAGCCTTCGCTCCAGCCTTTATCGACGATCGAGCATTCGATATTCTTAATGGTGACGGGCGGATTGTTGATGCCCAAAACGCAGGAGCCTTCGCAGGGTGCAGGACAGACGCGACCCGTAAACTCAGGAAAATTATTGGTTTTGTGGAGCCGATCGAGCGCTTCGTGCCACAGTCCGCGATAGACCAGATCGTTGAATTCGGGAATCAGATTATTGACGGGGCAGCCGCTTGCCATGCCGCTAATCAACGTGCCGCTATGACAAAACGGGATGCCACAATCCATGCAGCGTGCGCCTTGAGTGCGGAGTTTGTCTTCGGGCATGTGCTGGTGAATTTCGTTCCAGTCTTGAATGCGATCAAGGGGCGATCGATCAGAGGGCAACTCGCGGAGAAATTCGATAAAGCCTGTTGGTTTTCCCATGATGGTGTCTTAAAAGTGGCGATGATTATAGGAGGTAGGGGCAGTAGTTGCCCCAGAAATGATCGTGAAGGTTAGCTGCCACCAATCCGGGCGACATCGCGGGCGTTTTCTTCAAAGGCGGCGGTGAGTGCGTCATCACCACTCAAGCCAGCGGCGATCGCGGCAGAAATCGCTTGCAAAACTCGCTTATAGTCTTTGGGCATCACCTTGACAAACTTCGGCAGCATTTCTTCCCAGCGATCGAGAACTTTGGCTGCTTTTTGGCTCTGGGTATAGTCGGCATGTTGCTGGATCATCTGCCGAAGATCGGCGATTTCTTCAGCATCTTCTAGGGTTTCGAGTCCGACCATTTGCGGGTTGCAGCGCGTCGCGAAGTCGCCCTGCTCGTCGAGAACGTAGGCAACACCACCGCTCATGCCTGCCGCAAAGTTACGTCCGGTTTTGCCCAAAATGACAACTTTGCCGCCCGTCATATATTCGCAGCCGTGATCGCCAACGCCTTCGACGATCGTGTTCACGCCAGAGTTACGCACCCCAAAGCGCTCACCGACCATGCCTCGAATGTACACTTCGCCAGAGGTCGCCCCATAGAGCGCAACGTTTCCAGCGATCACGTTCTCTTCGGCAGCGAAGGTAGACTTTGCTGAAGGATAGAGAATAATTTTGCCGCCGCTCAAGCCTTTGCCGAGATAGTCATTGGCATCGCCTTCGAGTTTGAGCGTCACACCTTTGGGTACAAATGCGCCAAAGCTCTGACCCGCACTGCCCTGGAAGTGTAGCTGGATCGTGTCTTCGGGTAAGCCGTGCCAGTGGCGTTTGGTAATTTCGTTGCCAAGAATGGTGCCAACCGCGCGATTGACATTCTTGATCGGCAAAGTAGCTGAGACGGATTCGCCAGTCTCGATCGCGCCTTTACACAAATCGAGCAGCGTCGTGATATCCAGGGATTTGTCGAGTCCGTGATCTTGCGGAATCTGGCAATAGCGACCCACGTCTGCCCCCACTTCTGGCTGGTAGAGGATTTTTGAGAAATCAAGTCCTTTTGCCTTCCAGTGTTCGACGGCTTGTTTGGGTTCGAGAACGTCGGTGCGTCCGACCATTTCGTCGATCGTGCGGAAGCCCAACTTTGCCATCAGTTCGCGAACTTCTTGAGCGATGAACGTCATGAAGTTGACGGTGTGTGCGGGATCGCCTGTGAAGTTTTTACGCAGGAGCGGATCTTGGGTCGCGACTCCGACCGGACAGGTGTTGAGGTGACACACGCGCATCATGATGCAGCCCAGCGTCACGAGTGGAGCCGTCGCGAATCCAAATTCCTCAGCACCGAGCAGAGCGGCGATCACCACATCGCGTCCGGTTTTCATCTGTCCATCGGTTTCGACGACGATGCGACTGCGGAGGTTATTGAGGACAAGCGTTTGATGAGTTTCCGCAAGTCCGAGTTCCCACGGCAACCCAGCGTGTTTGATCGAGGTTTGCGGCGATGCGCCTGTGCCACCGTCGAAGCCAGAAATCAGCACGACATCAGCGTGGGCTTTGGCGACCCCAGCAGCGATCGTGCCCACTCCCACTTCTGACACCAGCTTGACGCTGATCCGTGCGGCTCGGTTGGCGTTTTTCAAATCATGGATCAACTCGGCGAGGTCTTCGATCGAGTAAATATCGTGGTGCGGCGGTGGTGAAATCAGCCCGACTCCGGGAGTAGAGTGACGCACTTTGGCAATCCAGGGATAGACTTTTTTGCCCGGAAGTTGTCCGCCTTCGCCAGGTTTCGCGCCCTGTGCCATCTTGATTTGCAGTTCTCGCGCTTGAGACAGATAGAGACTGGTGACTCCAAAACGACCGGATGCGACTTGTTTAATCGCGCTGTTTTTCGAGTCGCCGCGATCGTTGGTCCAGGTGTAGCGATCGGGGTCTTCGCCGCCTTCGCCCGTGTTGGATTTGCCGCCGATGCGGTTCATGGCGATCGCTAATGATTCGTGTGCTTCTTGAGAAATCGATCCGTAGCTCATCGCGCCCGTTTTGAAGCGCTTGGTGATGGTTTCGAGCGACTCGACTTCCTCGATCGGAATCGATTCGCGCTGCTTAAATTTCAGCAGTCCGCGCAAGGTGTAGTGCTTTTGACCTTGCTCATTCACCAAAGCAGCATATTGCTTGTAAACCTCATAGCTGCCGCCGCGAACTGCTTTTTGCAAGGTGTGAATCGTTTCGGGGCTGAAGAGATGCGCCTCTCCTTCTTTGCGCCATTGATATTCGCCGCCCACATCCAACGTGTGACCGTTGACCTCGCGATCGGGAAACGCATGGCTGTGGCGCAAAATCGCTTCTTTGGCAATGACTTCGAGATCTGCGCCTTCGATGCGCGAAGCCGTCCAGGTGAAATATTTGTCAACGATCGACTGGTTTAACCCGATCGCTTCAAAGATTTGGGCACCTCGATAGCTCTGAATGGTCGAAATTCCGATTTTGGAGGCGACTTTGGTGACTCCCTTGGTGGCAGCTTTGACGTAATTCTTACAAGCAGTTTTGTAATCGACGTTGACCAGCAGACCTTGGTGAATCATGTCAGCCATCGACTCAAACGCGAGATAGGGATTGATTGCCCCGCAGCCATAGCCAATCAGCATCGCGTAATGATGCACTTCACGGGGTTCGCCCGATTCGAGAGCGAGTCCGACCCGTGTGCGAGTGCCTTCCCGAATTAAGTGGTGATGCAGTCCCGCAACTGCAAGCAACGCCGGGATCGGGGCGTTGGTTGGATTTACGCCGCGATCGGAGAGAATCAGAATATTCACGCCCGCCGCGATCGCTTGATTTGCCTGGACACAAATCTGCTCCATCGCCCGTTCAAGCCCTTTTGTGCCGTCTTGGGGATCGAAGACGATCGGCAGCGTGACTGACTTGAACTCGCCTTCATTAATGTGCTTAAGTTTTGCCAATTCTTCATTACTGAGAATCGGCGTTTTGAGTTCGATCAAATGACAGCTTTCTGGCTCTGGCTTGAGGAGATTTCGCTCCGATCCGATCGTCGTTTCTGCTGAAGTAATAATCTCTTCGCGAATAGAGTCGATCGGCGGATTTGTGACCTGAGCAAATAGCTGCTGGAAATAGTCGTAGAGCAGTTTAGGTCGGTCAGACAACACAGAGAGCGGCGTGTCAGCGCCCATTGCCCCGATCGCTTCTACACCGTCTCGCGCCATCGGAGTCAACAGCAGCCGCAAATCCTCGAAGCTATAGCCAAAAGCAGTCTGACGCTGAATAATCGGCGTAAACGCTTCGTCTGTCTCCAGCGGTGCGTCTTTCAGCGTGGCGAGTTCGACCATGTGCTGGTTGATCCACTCGCGATAGGGATGCTCGGTGGCGATTTTGGTTTTGATCTCATCATCGGCAACGATGCGCCCTTCTTCCATGTTGACGAGAAACATCCGACCCGGTTCTAGACGACCTTTTAAAGCGACACGCTCAGGCTCGATCGGCAACACGCCCGCTTCAGATGCCATGATTACGAGATCGTCTTTGGTCACGTAATAGCGAGACGGACGCAGACCATTGCGATCGAGCACTGCCCCAACCATAGTGCCATCAGTGAAGGCGATCGAAGCAGGCCCATCCCACGGCTCCATCAAGCAGGAATGATATTCATAAAACGCTTTTTTCTCGTCGCTCATCGACTCGTGCGCCGTCCACGGTTCGGGGATCATCATCATCATTGCGTGGGGCAACGATCGACCCGATAACACCAGCAGTTCTAGCGCGTTGTCAAAGATCGTCGAGTCGCTACCCTCGACGTTGATCACAGGCTGGATTTTCTGCATATCGTCGCCAAACAACTCTGATTCAAACAGCGATTGCCGTGCGTTCATCCAGTTGATGTTGCCACGCATCGTGTTGATCTCGCCGTTGTGCGCGATGTAGCGATAAGGGTGCGATCGCTCCCAGCTTGGAAAGGTATTGGTGCTAAATCGAGAATGCACCATTGCCAGGGCACTTTCGAGATCGGGATCGCTGAGTTCAGGATAATATTGCCCGACCTGCGCGGTCATCAGCATTCCTTTATAAACGATCGTGCGGCACGACAAACTCGACGGATACCAGCATGAATCAATCTGAGTGGCTCGAATCGCTCTATGCGATCGCTTGCGAATCACGTAAAGCTTTCGCTCAAAATCGGTGTCGTTGACCAGTTCCGCAGCGCGTTGAATAAATACTTGCTGCATAAACGGCTCACTCGATTTTGCCGTCTCGCCCAGCGAAGAATTATCTGTCGGCACATCGCGCCAGCCCAGAACTCGCTGACCTTCTTCCGCCACGATTTGCTCAAAAATTTGCCGACTCTGATCGCGAATGGCACGATCGGGCGACGCATAAATCATGCCCACGCCATACTGTCCCGCGTCGGGTAGCGCGATGTTTTCTGTTAGCGCTACTTTTTTGAGGAATTTGTGAGGCACCTGCATCAAAATGCCTGCCCCGTCTCCGGTATTGGTTTCGCATCCACACGCACCGCGATGTTCAAGATTGACAAGCATGGTCAATGCTTGCTCGACGATCGCGTGTGACTTCTTGCCCTTCATGTGCACAATAAACCCGACACCGCAGGCATCATGCTCGAACTGCGGATCATATAACCCCTGTTTTGGCGGCAGTCCGTTACTATTCATTGGGATAAACCTAAAAATGACGAAGTAAAAGTGAGCATCTAGAGCGCGGGATGCGATAACTCCAGACATGGATTTTCTAACGAGAATGGTGGATCGAGGTCAAGTCTTAAGGAAATCGTCAGATCTGACGACTCAAGCCTCGGCTCTTTTCTCGTTAGCTTAAGCAGGGTCATTGAGCCTTGTTAAACTTGAAATCCTTTTGGGCAGAGAGTTTGAGAGAGCAATATTTCTCTTCATTTCTTCAGTAAACGACACAATTTAAAGATCATGTGATTTCTGTAACAAATGCTTACTAAATCATGAGGTCATTAATAAAGCCAATCAAGCACACGGTCAACTGGGGATCTAAAATAGAGAGAGTTGCGTTTGGCGAGTGGCATTTATCGAGACTGTCTACGGAAATCTTCAAGGTTTAAAGTCCAGTCAGCTTAAGCAGTTGCAGCGACTCTATCATCAGCGCTTACCGGGCGATCGCATCACGACTTCAGAGTTTGCCCAGCGACTGGCGGCAATCAGCACAGAGATCGCTCAACCCGTTTGCGCCTATATCAATCGTCGAGGTCAGGTGCTGCGTGTTGGGGTCGGAAACCCGCGCCAAACTCAGATTCCTCCGGCAGAGTTGCCGCGCTATGGGGCAGAACGACTATGCGGCATTCGCTGTGTCGCGACGCAGTTAAAGCAAGATCCTCCGGGCGAGTCGGCACTGACGGCGATGGCGATGCAGCGATTGGATGCGCTTGTGACATTTACCCTGACAGGTGGCGGATTTGAGCGGCGAGGTGGCGGTGCAACAGGCTACATCAAAGGTGGATATTTGGCGCATTTGGTGCCCCACCCAGAAGCCAATTGGACGGTTTCACCCGTTTTGAGCTTGGATGAAATCGCCGAGCAAGATCTAAATGAGTTAGTCGAAGGTCTAGAGGCTGAATTTCGACGTGAATATACTGCTCAACAGGTTGATCGCGATCACGATCAGGTACTAGTAGTTGGGTTGATGACAGACAATCGATCGCAGCAAGCTTTTCGCGATGGGCTGGCAGAATTAGGGCGGCTCGTCGAAACGGCTGGGGGAGAAGTCTTACAAACGTTAAAGCAGAAACGTCCGCGTCCCCATCCTCAAACTGTGGTTGGTGAAGGCAAAGTGCAGGAAATTGCGCTCACAGCACAGACGATCGGGGCAAGTTTGGTGGTGTTCGATCGCGATTTGTCCCCAACCCAAGTCCGCAATTTGGAGGCGTTGATTGGGGTGCGGGTCGTCGATCGCACTGAGGTAATTCTCGACATTTTCGCCCAACGTGCCCAGTCAGGTGCGGGCAAATTGCAGGTCGAACTGGCACAGCTTGAATACCGCCTCCCTCGATTATCCGGTCGGGGACAAGCGATGTCTCGATTAGGCGGTGGGATCGGAACTCGCGGGCCGGGTGAAACTAAGTTAGAAACTGAGCGGCGATCGATTCAGCGCCGGATTACGCGATTGCAGCAAGAAGTGACGCAACTTCAGGCGCACCGGGCGCGAATGCGGCAGCGCCGACAGCACGAAGAAGTGCCCTCGATCGCCGTAGTTGGCTATACCAACGCTGGAAAATCCACGCTGCTGAATGCGCTCACCAATGCCGAAGTCTACACCGCCGATCAGCTATTTGCGACCCTTGATCCGACAACTCGACGACTGAAGGTGATTGATTCGGAAAGTCATGAATCGACTTCGCTGCTGCTGACCGATACGGTGGGGTTTATTCACGAGCTGCCGCCATCGCTGGTTGATGCGTTTCGCGCCACTTTAGAGGAAGTCACCGAAGCCGATGCCCTGCTGCATGTGGTGGATTTGTCGCATCCGGCTTGGCAAAATCAGATCCGATCGGTGATGAAAATTTTGTCAGAAATGCCGATCGCGCCAGGCCCGGTGCTGTTGGTGTTTAACAAAATCGATCAAGTAGACGGCGAAAATCTGAGTTTGGCGCAAGAAGAGTTTCCGCAAGCGGCATTCATTTCTGCCAGCGATCGTCTGGGTTTGGAAACCTTGCGACAACGGCTGTGTCAATTGGTGAGATATGCCGGGGTCGTTCGTTGACAGGTAGGTGTACCCAGCCAGATCTCCGACCTCTTGGGAGAAGTCGGAGATCTTTGTCTTCGTGTCCCAGGTTTGGTACTTAAAACTTAACGCTTCTCATTCCCCGTCTTCTTGTCGCCTCGTCCATTCATTCCTCTCCTTCAAATCAGCAAATCTTCGGAATGGATAAAGCCGTAACAATTCTGTAAATGAAAGCCTCTACAATGAGTTGGATTTAAACTCAACGGCTTTAACTTCACTATGCCTCGTCGCCAAGACCTCCACAAAATTCTGCTCATCGGCTCCGGTCCTATTGTGATTGGGCAAGCCTGCGAATTCGACTATTCCGGTACTCAAGCCTGCAAAGCCTTGCGAGATGAAGGATATGAAGTGGTTCTGGTCAACTCAAACCCAGCGACCATCATGACCGATCCGGAAACCGCCGATCGTACTTACATTGAGCCGCTCACGCCTGAGATAGTCGCTCTGATTATCGAAAAAGAACGCCCCGATGCACTTTTACCCACGATGGGCGGACAAACCGCGCTCAATCTTGCCGTTACACTGGCGAAAAATGGGACGCTTGAGAAATACAACGTTGAACTGATTGGCGCAAAACTTCCGGCGATCGAGATGGCTGAAGATCGCAAGCTATTCAAAGAGGCAATGGGGCGAATCGGAGTCGCCGTGTGTCCGTCTGGTCTGGCAGAAACCCTAGAAGAATCCCGCGAGATTGGGCAGCAGATCGGCAGTTATCCCTTAATTATTCGTCCTGCCTACACGATGGGCGGCACCGGGGGCGGCATTGCCTATAACCAGAAGGAGTTTGAGGAAATCGCCCAGACGGGTTTAGATGCCAGCCCGGTGTCTCAGATTTTGATTGAGAAATCTCTGCTCGGCTGGAAGGAATATGAGCTAGAAGTGATGCGCGACCTCGCCGATAACGTCGTGATCATCTGCTCGATCGAGAACCTTGATCCGATGGGCATCCACACTGGTGACTCGATCACGGTGGCTCCGGCTCAGACGCTGACTGATAAAGAATATCAACGGTTACGAGACGCTTCGATCAAGATCATTCGCGAAATTGGGGTCGAGACAGGCGGATCAAACATCCAGTTTGCGATTAATCCGGTGACGGGTGAGTTAGTCGTGATCGAGATGAATCCGCGGGTGTCGCGCAGTTCGGCGTTGGCATCGAAAGCGACAGGGTTTCCGATCGCCAAGATGGCAGCAAAACTTGCGGTTGGCTACACGCTGGACGAAATTCCTAACGATATTACGAAGAAAACTCCTGCCAGTTTCGAGCCAACGATCGATTATGTCGTCACCAAGATTCCCCGCTTTGCCTTTGAGAAATTTAGCGGCTCGTCTCAGGTTCTAACCACGCAGATGAAGTCAGTGGGCGAGGCAATGGCGATCGGGCGCACCTTCCAAGAGTCTTTTCAAAAGGCACTTCGTTCATTAGAAACCGGACGAGCGGGTTGGGGCTGCGATCGTTCAGAAAAGCTCCCCAGCCTCGAACAAATTCGGGCAGGACTTCGCACTCCAAACCCCGATCGCATCTTCACCGTACGCCACGCGATGCAAATGGGTATGACGGTTGATGAAATTTTTGAGCTAACCAACATCGATCCCTGGTTTTTAGACAAGATGCAAGACTTGCTAGAGACTGAAAAGCTGCTCAAACGCACGACCCTGAAAAGTCTCGACAAAGCCAAGATGTATCACATCAAACGGCAAGGATTTAGCGATCGTCAAATCGCCTTTGCCACCAAAACCCATGAAGATGAAGTGCGGGCTTACCGCAAATCTCTCGGTGTGATCCCCGTCTATAAAACCGTAGACACCTGCGCGGCTGAATTCGAGGCGCTGACTCCTTACTACTACTCCGCCTACGAAGAAGAAACTGAAGTGCTTCCGTCCGATCGGCGCAAAGTCATGATCCTCGGAGGCGGGCCCAACCGCATCGGACAGGGCATCGAGTTTGACTATTGCTGCTGTCACGCTTCTTTCTCGCTCGGTGCCGATGGATTTGAGACGATCATGGTCAACTCCAACCCCGAAACCGTCTCGACCGACTATGACACCAGCGATCGACTCTATTTTGAGCCGCTGACTAAAGAAGATGTCTTAAACATCATCGAAGCTGAGAATCCTGAAGGCGTAATTATCCAATTTGGCGGACAAACCCCACTCAAGCTGGCGGTTCCCCTACAAGAAGCGCTGAAGTCGAACCCACAAACCAAAATTTGGGGCACTTCACCTGACTCGATCGACACTGCCGAAGATCGAGAGCGGTTTGAAAAGATCTTGCGCCAACTCAACATTCAGCAACCTCCTAACGGACTCGCCCGCAACTATGAAACCGCGCGGGAAGTCGCTCAAAAAATCCAATATCCCGTTGTCGTTCGTCCTAGCTATGTGTTGGGCGGTCGAGCGATGGAGATCGTTTATTCGGATGCCGAGCTAGAACACTATATGAGCTATGCCGTGCAGATCGAACCCGACCACCCGATTTTGATCGACCACTTTTTAGAGAACGCGATCGAGGTCGATGTAGACGCGATCGCGGATATGACGGGTCAAGTCGTGATCGGTGGCATCATGGAACACATCGAACAGGCAGGCATTCACTCTGGAGATTCTGCCTGCTCGATTCCTTCCTTTACCTTGTCGGAACCCGTGCTGGATCAGATTCGCACTTGGACGATCGCGCTTGCCAAAGCCCTCAAAGTCATCGGCTTGATGAATATTCAGTTTGCCGTGCAGGGCGATCAGGTGTTTATTCTCGAAGCGAATCCTCGTGCATCGCGCACCGTGCCCTTTGTGTCGAAAGCGATCGGACATCCTCTCGCCCAAATTGCCGCCCGTGTGATGTCTGGCAAAACCCTCAAAGAACTTAACTTCACCGAAGAAATCATTCCCAAACATATTTCTGTCAAAGAAGCCGTTTTTCCTTTCGACAAGTTTCCGGGCACCGACACCATCCTGGGGCCCGAAATGCGATCGACCGGGGAAGTGATGGGCATCGATACCGACTTTGGCAAAGCCTTTGCTAAGGCAGAACTCGCCGCCAGTCAGCGATTACCTCTCAAAGGCACTGTGTTTGTATCGATGAACGATCGTGAAAAAGCGGCGGTCGTTCCAATCGTTAAAGATTTGATGAGTTTGGGCTTTAGCGTCGTTGCCACCGAAGGCACCCGCAAAGTCTTGATTGAGAACGGTTTAGAAGTTGAGTTAGTGCTCAAACTTCACGAGGGCAGACCTCACGTACTTGATTCGATTAAAAATGAGAAAATTCAACTCATTATTAATACCCCGACGGGCAAAGAAGCGTTGACCGACGATCGCCTGATTCGTCGCACCGCTTTGAGCTACAAGATTCCGATCATCACGACTATCGCTGGGGCAAAAGCTACGGCGGCAGCCATTCGGTCGTTACAATCTCAGCCGCTGACGGTGCGATCGCTGCAAGAATATCTTCAATAGCAAAAAATCGGAAACACCGTATCAGAGCGTCTTTGATCATTTGGATCAAAGACGCTCTGACCCCTGTAGAGTTAACTTTAAGTTTCTTCTTTTTCTCTTCCGATTCATTTTGTGTTATGGAAGTTACACTAAAACTACAGGCTTCTACCACTAGGCAGATGTGACTTTCTACCTAATCAGAGTATTTCTATAAGATGCGTCACTCAAACTGAGCAGACCTTTAAACTCGATTAAAATAACGCCAAAAAACTTAATAGCGCATTGAGAACTCACAATCGACTTCTACACCGTTCTGATATCTGTGAGATTCTGTTTCAAAAGATGCATTCATAAAATTGGTTTCTGGGTAGGCTGCCGATACGCTAGAGAGTTTACGCAAACTAGCCACTCTCCCTCTTTGAACCCTTGAAGTAAAGGAATATCTCTCAGGATCTTTACTTTTGTTAACAAACTCAGACATAATCTTAATAAAGCAACACCCCCCATTTACCTCAACCGAGAGGCACTTCATCAGCCCTTGAAAGGGATAAACCTAAACGCTGCTACCTAGAAGAATGAGTTCCTAACTTGCATCTAAATTTGAGGCATCTGACGCTCTGAAATCGCTCAACGACGCTTCTCTGCACCTGCCTGTTAGGGATGCGATCGTTCTCAGACTGCTCACGAATACTTATAATCCGTCATTTCTATCCCATCCAGTGTTATGAAGACAGCCCAGACTCCCACTGACTCCGTTCGTGCTTACCTGCGTGAAATTGGTCGTGTTCCCCTTCTCTCCCACGAGCAGGAGATTCTCTACGGCAAGCAGGTTCAGCGACTCTCGTTGATCAACCATATTAAAGAAGAGATGGCTCTCATGCTGGGTCGCGAACCAAACCTATCGGAATGGTTACAGCAGATCGGGTTGTCTGAAGCCGAAATGCAGCAAACCGTTTCAGAGGGCGAAACTGCTAAACGTCGCATGGTAGAGGCAAATCTGCGGCTCGTCGTCTCTGTTGCCAAAAAATATACCAAGCGCAACGTAGACCTGATGGATCTGATCCAGGAAGGCACGATCGGCATGCAGCGCGGTGTTGAAAAGTTTGATCCCACTAAAGGCTATCGCTTTTCAACCTATGCCTACTGGTGGATTCGTCAGGCGATTACCCGCGCGATCGCCGAAAAAGGTCGCACCATTCGTCTTCCCATTCACATTACCGAAAAGCTCAACAAAATTAAGAAGGCCCAACGAGCGCTGACTCAAAAACTAGGACGGGCTGCTACGGCTGCGGAACTGGCGATCGAACTCGAACTAACTCCTCGACAGGTTCGTGAATATCTAGAGCGGGCCCGCTCTCCGCTCTCTCTCGATTTGCGCGTTGGCGACAATCAAGACACCGAACTGGGCGAACTTCTCGAAGACACCGGGCCGTCTCCAGAAGATTTTGCGGCCCAAACCGCACTCCGCAACGATCTTGAGACTCTGATGGCAGATCTAACCCCGCAGCAGCGAGAAGTGTTGGCGTTGCGTTTTGGTCTAGAAGACGGAAAAGCCCTGACTTTGGCGAAAATTGGCGACCAGCTTAACATCAGCCGTGAGCGAGTCCGTCAAATTGAACGCGAAGCACTCACCAAACTGCGGAAGCGCAAAGGCGATATGGGAGAGTATCTAGCAAGTTAGCCGTAGCATCCCCCCCTGTTTCGGTTCGGTTCCACCTACTTACATTGCCCGTTTCTATTGTTAAAGTAGGTTTAACAAAAGTTGATTCCGTCCTCTGACTGAGGTTGATAAACGTGAACGATACATCCAATCAAGTTCCAGAGTTCATCAAAAGCGGCGAGTCTGGGTTGCTGTGGCAATACGTCCAGTCTCTTAGCCCCGAAACGATCGCTCAACTCTCAAAGCCGTCTTCTGCCGATGTGTTTCAAGTCGTGGAACGCAACATCATTGGCTTACTGGGTGGTCTGCCTTCTGATAATTTCGATGTCACCATTACCACGAGCCGTGAGCATCTAGGTCGGCTCTTGGCATCCGCGATGATGAGCGGTTATTTTCTTCGCAATGCCGAACAGCGCATGACGTTTGAAAAAGCCTTTCAAGTCGCTGAGTCTAACGCGTCTGACGAGCAGTAATTAGTTACGCCTACCCTGACTGCTAACGCCCCCATTTTGTGGTTCTTAATGTGAAATCTCATCAAATAGCGGTAGATCGCCCCGACGATCTGCCGTCTTTTGCTGTTTTGGAGTTACGGGCTGCTTTGCTCACCTGGTATTCTCAATCTGGACGCAATCTACCTTGGCGGCAAACGTGCGATCCCTACGCCATTTGGGTGTCTGAAATCATGCTTCAGCAGACTCAGGTGAAAACGGTAATCCCCTACTTCGATCGCTGGATGTTGCAATTTCCTACCATAGAAGCGATCGCGGCGGCAGATTTACAATCCGTTCTCAAAGCCTGGGAAGGATTGGGGTACTACGCTCGTGCCCGAAATCTGCATCGAGCCGCCCAAGACATTGTGCAGCAGCATGACGGAATTTTTCCCACTGAGTTAGATGCGGTGCTGGCTCTACCTGGAATTGGACGCACTACCGCCGGGGGCATTCTCAGTGCAGCCTTCAATCAGCCTTTAGCAATTCTGGATGGAAACGTTAAGCGAGTCTTGGCGCGGCTGATCGCGTTAGACGTTCCGATCGCTAAAGCTTTGCCGAGACTATGGAAGCTCTCCCAGGATTTAGTCGATCCGAAGCATGGGCGAGATTTTAATCAAGCTTTGATGGATTTGGGCGCGACGGTTTGTACGCCTCACAATCCCGCTTGTTTAGTTTGTCCCTGGCAAAGTCACTGTCAAGCTTACAATTTAGGAACTCAATCTCAGATTCCCATGTCAGAAACTCGTGCCCCTGTGCCTCACAAACAGATCGGTGTTGCTGTGATCTGGAACGATCGGGGGCAGATTTTGATCGATCGCCGTAAACCAGAGGGCTTGCTCGGCGGATTGTGGGAGTTTCCGGGCGGCAAAGTCGAAGCTGGGGAAACGATCGAGGCGTGCATTCAGCGCGAGATTCAAGAAGAGTTGGGCATTACGATCGCAGTCGGTGAGCGGTTAATCGTCGTCAATCATACCTACACTCACTTTCGAGTCACGCTCAACGTCCATCACTGCCGTTATTTGAGTGGAGACCCCCAGACGATCGCCTGTGATGAGATTCGTTGGGTCACGTTGGCAGAGCTTGATCAGTTTCCCTTTCCTAAGGCAAATCTGCAAATTATCGCGGCTTTGCGCCAGGGTGAAGCGCAATCATCCCGCGCTCCACTAAAATGAAGAAATATTGCTAATGCTGAGAAATTTATGGCTGCCAACGTTGAAATTTACATCTGGAGTACTTGTCCCTATTGCATTCGTGCCAAATCTTTGTTAGACCGCAAAGGCGTTGATTACACCGAATATAATCTCGACAGCGACGAACCCGGACGAGCAAAAATGTCTAAGCGGGCAAACGGCAACCGATCGGTGCCTCAAATTTTCATCAACGATCAATACATTGGCGGCTGTGACGATATTCACGCGCTCGATCGTCAGGGAAAACTAGACCCACTGCTGCAATCTAGCTAAAAAGATTTAGATCCGCTCAAGGACACTACTGTGAAATTTGCATTTATCATCGATTCCATTCATCGGCTCGACCCCACTCACGACACTAGCGTGGCCCTGATGGAAGCCGCCCAAGAGCTAGGACACGAGGTTTGGGTCACTCAGGCAAGTCGGTTAAGCGTGATCGATGGCAAAGCGTGGGCAGTTCTAGAGCCAGTGCAGCTAACCCCGGTGAAGTTAGTAGAGGGTCGTTGGGAGGCAGTTGAGTCTTGGTTC
This sequence comes from Phormidesmis priestleyi ULC007, assembly GCF_001895925.1. Lineage (GTDB taxonomy): Bacteria > Cyanobacteriota > Cyanobacteriia > Leptolyngbyales > Leptolyngbyaceae > Phormidesmis_A > Phormidesmis_A priestleyi_A. The sequence continues at coordinate 78,169 of NZ_MPPI01000010.1, forward strand.
TCGCTTGACGCTCCGATTTTGCGCCCCCTCGAAGACATGGATATCGTGTTCATGCGCCCTGATCCGCCTGTCGATACCGCTTATCTCTATGCGACTTACATTCTCGACTACATCGATCCGGCTAAAACACGGGTGCTGAACTCGACTAATGGCATTCGATCGGCAAACGAGAAAATGTACGCGCTACAATTCACCGAAGCGATCCCCGAAACGATCGTCAGCCAAGACAAACAGGTGATTCGGCAGTTTTTAGAGAAAAAAGGAGCGGCGGTTCTCAAACCTTTGGGCGGCAAAGCGGGAGAAGGAATTCTGTTTTTAGAACCAAGCGATCGTAACTTCAACTCGCTGATTGAAATTAGTACGCTTCAAGGCAAACTGCCCGTAATGGTGCAAACCTATTTGCCAGAAGCCAAAGAAGGCGATAAGCGGATTATTTTACTCAACGGAAGCCCGATCGGAGCCGTCAATCGCATTCCAACCGGGACTGACTTTCGGGGCAATATGGCTGTGGGTGGACGAGTCGCAACCGTGGACATCACTGAACGCGAACACCAGATTTGCGCCCAACTTGCCCCCACCTTACAACGAGACGGACTCGTATTTGTCGGCATTGACGTGATTGGCGGCTATTTGACCGAGGTGAATGTCACTAGCCCAACTGGAATTCGCGAAGTCGATCGTCTGAGTAATGTCCGCATCGCTTACCAGGTGATTGAGTGGATTAAGCAGACCGATCAGAACCAATGATTTTTGAGTTGCTAAAGCTTATGACAAAATGCCTTACTTAAGATTAATTCAACGATGAGCTTTCCCAAAATCAGCCGATGGTGCAGTCCAATAAACGGCAAAAGCATAGCTGGACAGGGTTAACTCAAGCAGTCTGGGAGACAGGTAGAGTCTGGATCACTACTTGCGGAGTAGCAGGCTGCGTGATTGCGTTGCGCCTGACTGGGCTACTGCAACCCTGGGAGTTAGGCGCGTTAGATGAGTTTTTTCGGTTGCGCCCGCTAGAGCCAGTAGACGATCGCATTATCATCGTTGGGCTGAGTGAATCAGACTTGCGGCGGGTCAACTGGCCGATCTCAGACACAACGCTGACGCAGCTTCTTCAAAAAATTCAGTCAGCCCAACCGCGAGCGATCGGACTTGACTTTTATCGAGATTTGCCGACTGGAGCAGGTCAGCCAGAGTTGCTCAAAACGTTTCGCGAAATTCCTCACCTGGTTGGGATCGAGCAACTCAAAGATCGCGAAAGCGATGGCGTAGCTCCTCCTCCTGTCTTAGCCGAACTGGGGCAAGTCGGCTTTAATAATGTCATTCTTGACTCCGATCAAAAAGTTCGGCGAACATTTCTCTATTGGCGAAAGCAGTCAGACGGCAAAACCCATCAGAGTTTCTCCTTAAAGCTGGCGCTGGTTTATCTTAAAGAAATTGGCATTCAAGAACAAGCCGCCGCCGAAAATTCTCGATATCTGCGACTCGATCGAGCGGTGTTTCCCCAGTTTCAATCAAATGATGGTGTTTATGCTCAGGCAGACGATGGAGCCTATCAAATTCTGGCAAATTTTCGGGGCCCGGCGCATCACTTTCATACCGTTTCGGTAACAGACATTTTAGAAGGACGAGTCTCAGCAGAAAGATTGCGCGATCGCATTATCTTGATCGGCTCAACAGCAACCAGCCTCAAAGATTTTACCCCAACGCCCTACAGTAGTTCTTGGACAACCGCTTCAGAGTCAATGGCAGGGGTAGAGCTACAAGCCAACTTTATCAGCCAAATTATTAGCGCCACCCTAGACGGGCGAACCCTGCTCAAAGTTTGGGTTGAGCCTGGAGAATGGGTTTGGATCTGGGCTTGGGCATTGGTAGGAACTCACTTGAGTTGGCGATTACGATCGCCTCGACGCTCAATGATGGCGATTGGGGTTCTAGGGTTTGGGCTGACCATCGTTTGCTATCTGGCATTTTTAGGCGGTTGGGTGGTGCCGCTGGTGCCGCCGCTGGTTGCATTATCGGTGTCAGCGATCGTGGTTATCAGCAATATCGCCCACTCAGAAGAAGAACTCAAGCGATCGAAAGAATTTCTGCATCGCATCATTAATACGATTCCTGACCCGATTTTTGTGAAAGACAAAAATCATCGTTGGATTGTCTTAAACGAAGCCTATTCAAGACTTTTAGGAAGACCGATCGAGGAGTTAGTGGGCAAATCTGATGATCAAGTGTTTTCTCAACACGAAGCAAATGTTTTTAAGCAGCAAGATGAACTCGTTTTTAAGTATCAAACCGAAGTCGAACACGAAGAAGAATTTACTAGCTCAAATGGAGTAACGTATCAGATTGCAACTAAGCGATCGCTGCACAAAGATGCAGCCGGAAATCTATTTTTAGTTGGCGTTATTCGAGATATTACCCAACGCAAAACGATTGAAGAAGAGTTGCGGCGCACTGCGGCAGAGTTATTGCGATCGAATGCAGAGTTGCGCCTGTCTCAAGACCGTCTAAACCACCTGGCAAACCACGATGCTCTCACCGGGTTGCCCAACCGCATCCTGCTTTATGAGCGGCTTATCGAATGTCTAGCGTGGGCAAACCTCAACACTCAAATGGTGGCATTAATGTTTCTAGATCTAGACGGGTTTAAGAAAATTAATGACACGCTTGGGCATGGAGTTGGAGATGTAGTTTTGCAAGCAGTGGCGAAACGGCTCAATGGCTCTTTAAGAACGAGTGACCTGGTAGCTCGGTTCGGCGGAGACGAGTTTGTGATTATTTTACCTGCGGTTCCAAACGTGCCGGATGTGGCACGAGTTGCTGAAAAGATTCTGACTACACTTTCTCAAGCATTTGCCATTTCAAATCAAACAATTTTTGTGACTACGAGCATCGGAATTAGTATTTTCCCCTCCGATGGGGAAGAGGCTGATCTGCTAATTCAGCAAGCAGATGAGGCGATGTATCAGGCAAAAGAGTTAGGCAAAAATCAATACAGATTTGCGTCAACAGTTAGCGAATTATGACTGTTGACGCAAATTATTCTTAAGCCGCCGTCCGAGTTAGCAGCACTGGGCAATTGGCATAAACCCGCACATAGTCAGAGAGAGATGTGCCTAACAAGCGATCGAGATCAGGCAAACCCTTCGCGATCGAGGGGCGACGATCGGGCGAACCGAGCATCAGCAAATCTGCTTTGTTATCTTCTGCAAGGCAACAGAGCACCTCTCCAGCTTTTCCTGAAGCCAAAATAGAGCGATAGGCAACGCCTGCTTTTTTCGCCTCAGAAGCCGCTGCCGCTAAACTCGGCTCTTTTTCTGCGTCGGCTCCTGTTTTTTCACCTTTCCTGGTGTCAGCGTCAGCGTGTACCAGGAGCAACTGTCCTCCCTTAATGTCGCGAATCAGTGATAACGCCAGCTTTAGAGATTGCTTAGAGGCAGCAGAACTGTCGATCGCCACCATAATCCGATTAATCTTGCGGACATAAATTTCATCTTTGACCAGCAGCATCGGACTCGATGACAACTGAAAAACATACTGACTGACAGAGTTTTCTAAAATCGAGACTAGCCGCTTTAAGCCACGAGACCCCATGATAATCAGGTCAGTGTTGAGTTCTTCGGCAACCTTGCAAACGACATCTTTGGGTTCTCCCTGACGCAAGACGGCAGCCACGTGATCAGAGTCTAAATTGAGAGACTGAATTGCCTTTGCCAGCACTCTGCCGCCCTCTTCCCACTTTTCAGCCATTACATCCGCAGAAACCTGAGCCGGAACCACATGCAGCACAGTCACAAACGCCCGTTGAATTGCCGGAATCTCCAGCAGCGCTTTCAGCATCGCTTCAGCTTGTCCAGTTCCAGAGTCAGCCAGTAAAATTTTTTCTATCATAAGGTTGCCTCATTAGTTAATCGCCTCTGATCGTATTTAAGATCGCGGGCTTGACCCATTTTGCAAAATGTTGCAATGGTTCACAATTGGCGGCTAAATGGCAACGGGCGTAAAATACGATCGGTGATTTTTACAAGGGTGGATGACGTGTCACAACCGCAACTATCGACCACTAACATTATTCAGCCTGAACTGCAAGTCGCTTCGATCGATTGGTTCGACTATCCGGTGAGAGCCTTTCCACACCACACTGATTATGCAGGGATGGTGTGGCACGGCACGTTTTTAACCTGGCTAGAAGAGGCGCGGGTTGAATGTCTGCGATCGATGGGCGTTGACTTTGCCGAACTGGTGGCCCTGGGCTGTAATTTGCCCGTTGTAGAGTTATCGATTCGCTATCATCAGCCAATTCAGATGGGGATGGATGCGATCGTCAAAACTCGCATCGCTGACATGGAGGGTGTTCGCATCAACTGCGACTCTCAAATTCAGTCTTTAGAGGGCGACGTTCTTTTTGCAACGGCACGAGTGACGCTGGTTGCGGTTGACCTGGCAAAAGGCAAAATTATGCGCCAATTGCCGTCGGCGGTGAAAGATGCGCTGATGAAAAATTTTTGAGAACGATCGATCGCGAGAGGACACGGTGTGCCATGTCCCTACCCGTGCCCATTGCCCTTGCAAATAACTGATATTATTTAATCTGTGATCTTGATCTCATCAGACCCTTAACAGAACAGGCTGCGGCGTGAGTCGAGCCAAAACCTGCTTGAGAACCATTGCAGTCCAATCAATATCGGCTAGGGTGGTGTCGCGTCCTAAAGTGAGGCGAATTCCTGATTTGGCTAGACGATCGCTATAGCCCATCGCAACCAAAATCGGACTTGGTACTAGCTTGCCGCTATGACAGGCAGATCCCGCACTGATGCCGATTCCTGCCAGGTTCATTTGCCGCACTAACGTCTTGCCATTCAGGGTTTCTCCATCAGCATTGTGTAGAGAAAAGCTGAGGTGATGAGGGAGACGATTCCAACGATCGCCCGTCGGCACCAAGCCCGGTGCATCGGCAAGCAGATCAAACAGCCGCTCTCGGAGTTGTAATAAGCGAGGCGCTTCGATCGCCATTTCTTGAACTGCCAACTCAGCCGCCATGCCAAACCCAGCGATCGCGGGCATCGCCTGAGTGCCCGATCGCAGCTTTGATTCTTGCCCACCTCCGCTCAAAAGCGGCACTAATTCAACCCCTGGACGGACATAGAGCGCTCCTGCTCCCTGCGGCCCATAGAGTTTGTGGCTAGAGAGAGACAGCAGATCGATTGGGAGTTGCTGCACGTTGAGCGATAGCCGCCCTGCCACTTGCACTGCATCGGTATGAAATAAAGCGCCCTGATCACGAACCATCTGGCTCAGTTGGGCGATCGGCTGAATTGTTCCCACCTCACTTTGCCCGTAAATGATCGACACCAGCACAGTGTTAGGGCGCAAAGCTGCCTGAAGCGCGATCGGGTTGACTCGTCCCGATGAGTCTACGTTGAGCCGCGTCACTTGCCAGCCCCACTGTTCTAGAAGCTGCACAGGCTCGGTGATCGCTGAATGTTCGACGCTGGAAATAATCATGTGCTGCGGCGTAGTGTAGTTTCGTGCCACGCCCATCACTGCCAAATTGTTTGATTCGGTACCTCCAGAGGTAAACACGATCGTTTCTGGCGGAGCATTGAGCAACCGTGCTACCTGAACTCTTGCCCGTTCTAGCAATGTGGCTGCCTGTTGCCCCCAAGCATGAAGACTCGAAGGATTTCCCCACTGTTCGGCTAAAACTTTTTGCATCAGCGCGATCGCCTCTGGGCGAGTGGGGGTGGTGGCGCTGTAATCCAAATAGATTTGCATAAGTCAATAAGCAGCAGAACAGGTGAGCAGAGATCTCGATATGTAAGGGCATGGCACGGCAGTGCCCATCGTCCTTGCAAGTAACCGATATTTTTAATCCACGATCATTAATAGAATCACAGACTGATCGAAGAACCGTATTTCTCTTTGGGTACGCTACGAATAGGTTTTTTTGCTTCAGATCTCTCAATTTAGCCTATCGTGCGTCCAATCTTCTCCCTCTCCCGGAATCTCTATTGTGCTGCCTTGGCACTTGGCTTAGTCGCCTGTCAGCCAGCTCAACCTCAGCCATCTCGTCCGACCCTGCTTCCTCAAGATCCGCGAGTCCAGGTTTACACCAACCATGAGCCTGCGTCGCAATATACAGAGCCTTATCGCAAACAAACCCGATCGGGTGATGACCTTGAACAAATTATTGTGGAGGCGATCGCATCGGCTCAAACGAGTGTTGAAGTTGCCGTTCAAGAATTTCGCTTGCCCAAAATCGCCAAAGCGTTGAGCGATCGTGCTCAAGCTGGTGTGAAGGTGCGGGTCATTCTCGAAAATAGCTATTCACGCCCAGTTAGCAGCATTCGTGCTGATGAAATTGCCAAGCTACCAGAGCGGGAGCGCGATCGCTATGGTGAATCTCTGAAGCTCATTGATCAGAACGGCGACGGACAGCTTAGTCCGACCGAGATTAATCAGGGCGATGCGCTGGTGATGCTCGACAACGCCAAAATTCCTCGCCTTGACGATACGGCGGGTGGAACACGCGGCAGTAATTTGATGCACCACAAATTTGTGATTGTAGATGGACACACGATCGTCGTCACCTCCGCCAACTTTACGCCGTCAGACGTTCACGGCGACTTTAAGACGCTCACGAGTCGCGGCAATGCTAACAATCTGCTCAAAATTGATAGCCCAGAGTTAGCAACTCTCTTTACACAAGAATTTAATCTCATGTGGGGCGACGGCCCTGGAGGCAAACCAGATAGTTTGTTTGGGATCAAGAAGCCGCATCGCGCTCCCCAGCAAGTGCAGGTAGGAGACACCACGATCGAGATACAATTCTCACCTTCAGCCTCATCTCTGCCCTGGGAGCAAACCACAAATGGGTTAATTGGCAAAACTCTGAGTCAAGCTAGCCAATCGATCGAGATGGCACTGTTTGTCTTCTCAGATCAGCCACTGGCGAATTTGCTGGATATTCAACATCAGAAAGGGGCACAAATTAAAGCGCTAATTGAGCCTAGCTTTATGTTTCGACCCTACAGCGAAGGATTGGATATGCTGGGCGTTTCGCTAGGTGACACCTGCAAGCTCGACCCCGATAATCGCCCCTGGCAAACTCCAATTACGACAGTGGGGGTGCCCCGCTTACCTCCCGGTGACTTACTGCATCACAAATTTGGCATCGTGGATGGACAGACGGTGATTACAGGCTCTCATAACTGGACGATCGCCGCCAATCAGGGCAACGACGAAACCCTGCTAGTGATTCACAGTTCGCTGGTGGCGGCACATTTTCAGCGCGAGTTTAACCGCCTCTATACAGATGCAATTTTAGGGGTGCCGCCTGCGATTCGTCGCAAAGTCGAAACTTATCAACAACAGTGCGGAAAGCCGACAACGCCGCCCCCGATCGCTCCCGTTTCCAAGCAACGAGACACGCCTGCAAAACCTCAAAAATCTGCCCCGCAGAAGTCTGCTGAAACGATCAATCAACCCGTAAATCTGAATAGTGCCACTCAAGCAGAACTAGAAGCACTGCCAGGAGTCGGACCCGGTTTAGCAAAGCGGATTATTACCGCCCGTCAACAAAAGCCCTTCGTCTCTCTAGAAGATTTCGATCGAGTCTCCGGTGTCGGGCCTAAATTGCTTGAAAAATTGCACGATCGAGTCACCTGGTAAAAATCAAAAAAGGGATGGGGGTTTAGCCCATCCCTTTCAGAAGTTAGCAAAATTCAGGGTTTGCTATTGTCGATTATTGACAATCAGAATCTCTCCCTTCAGCATTCGTTGAGCCGCATCCAAGAGCGCTTCTTCTAGATAAGGCTTCGTAAAGTAGCCACTTGCTCCCAGAGATGCTGCCATTTGACGGTGACGATCGGCACCACGAGAAGTCAACATCGCGATCGGAAGACTGCTGAGATTTGGGTCTTTCTGAATTCGTGAAAGCAGTTCTAAGCCATCCATTCTAGGCATCTCAATATCGCAGAACACGATATCACAAGGCAATCCTGCTCTCAGTTTCTCCCAAGCCTCTTGACCGTCGCGGGCTTGCTCGACTCGATAGCCAACTTTGTTGAAGGTCATTGACAGCAGTTCGCGCACTGTGATCGAGTCGTCCACAATCAGCACCGTCGGCTCGGTCTTCATGGTGATCGTATCGTTGGACTGTGCTGCACCTTGATCCCACATGGTGCCGACATCGCGACGAATTCGACCCATCGAAAGATCGATCAGTTCTAACACGTCTGCGATCGGCATAATTCGACCATCGCCTAGTACGGTTGCCCCGGCTACCCCGATCGGCTTGGGTATGGGGCCCTCTAGTTGCTTGATCACGATTTCTTGTTCGCCCAAGACTTGATCGACCTGGAGCGCCAGATAGTTGCCTGCACTGCGGAGGACTACCACAGACACCATATCGTCTTCTTGATTGCCGCCATAAACATTGCCTCGGCTGAGATGGCGGTTATAGCCCAGTAGCTCAGTCAAAGGGCGTAACGTTAGAACAGAGTCTCGCCAAGCGATCGCCGGATTTCCTTCTGCATTGGTTTGAATGCGATCTTTAGGAATGTCGAGCATATCTTCCACCCCATCCATTGGGAAGGCAACGCGGGCCCGATCGCTGACACAGCATAAAGCTTTCGAGATGCTGAGGGTGAGCGGCAGCCGCACCGTAAAGGTTGTGCCCTTATTCATGGCTGAGTCAGTGTTGATGACTCCCCGAATTTCACTCAGACTGGTACGCACCACATCCATGCCCACTCCTCGACCTGAGAAGTCATCTGCCTGGTCTTTAGTGGTAAAGCCGGGATGGAAGAGAAGATCATAGATATCCAGCCGCGCCATCGATTTAGATTCGGCTGACGTGATCAGCCCTTTCTCGATCGCTTTTACTTTCACCCGCTCAATATCGACTCCTGCACCGTCATCTGACACCGAAATCACGGTCTGGTTTCCCTGGTGAAAGGCCCGAATCGTAATCTGACCGATCGGAGATTTTCCGGCTGCTCGCCGCACCTCTGGGGTTTCAATTCCGTGAGTGATGGCGTTATTAACTAGATGAGTCATTGGATCATAGAGGTGTTCCAAAATCATCTTGTCAATCAGAGTTTCGCGACCTTCAATCACCAGTTCTGCTTGTTTGCCACACTTCATTGCGATGTCACGCACGGCGCGAGGCAGCCGATCGGCAGTTTGGGCAAACGGCACCATGCGAGAGCGAGTCAGCCCTTCTTGCAGTTGCGTCGTCACCTGCCGGAACATCCGGGTGACTTGATCGGTTTCATCGACGATAAACCCAATGTCAGAAGCAGATTCTCGGACTCGCACAATCAACTCAATCATCTCCTGCGAGAGCGAGTGAAAGCCCGTAAAGCGATCCATCTCTAGCGGGTCATATTCCACTTCAGAGGAATTGTTTGGGGTGATGGCGCTGTCTCGCCTCGAAGCTCCAAAAATGGAAGACGTGCGTTGACTGCGGCTGGCAAGCAGAGAACTTTCTAAGAGCGATCGCTCATACAAGTCCTGCATTCGCTGACCGACATCACTCAACTGCTGAACCTGATAGAGCAGGTTATCGAGCGATTGCCGCATCCGTTCCTGGTCTTGCTCTAAACTATTTCGGTTAACGACTAATTCCCCGACCAGGTTGCTGAGGTTATCCAGGTGCTTAACCGGAACCCGCATCGTCTGTTCACTGAGTCCTTTTCCAGGTCGATTGGTTCGTCGCCCTGATTGAACACTGCTGAGACCTTTTGCTGATGGGGTTCCTCCCATCGTTTTGTCAGCGTCTTCCAGCATCTTCTCTAGATCGTCAAACTCCAGGTCAGAGTCGCTGGCGTAGGCTGAGAAATCTGTCTGAGACGTAGCAGCTAATGGCTCAGGTGCGTTTGCTAAGAGAGATTCGAGGTCGTCAAAGCTTTCGGATGTTGATTGCTCTATGGTGGATGACCGATGATCACCTAGCAAAGCATTCAGGTCATCGAACTCGTCTAATTCGGCGGATGGCGCATCGAGTCGCGGGTCTAGGTTTGCGGCTTCAACCAACGGATCAGCCGCCGCTTCACCAAATAAGCCATCTAAATCATCAAAGTTCTCAGTATCGGAGGTTTCAGACAGATCTAAAAGGTCGTCACTCAAGAAATCATCTAAGTCGCCAAGCTCGCTGTCAGCTTCTGCGTTGGCTTCTGGCTCAGAAGTCTCTGACCCTAGAAGGGCATCTAATTCAGCCTCGTCGCTAGATTCATCGGGTCGGTGAGAAGCCGCCATTGCCGCCCCTAGAGAGGCAACTGACGCAGCCGCAATGCCTGCCCCAAGGAGAGGATTGAACCCAGAATTATCAGCCGCTTCGGTGGGGGAAGCGTCGGTTTCAGGTTGTTCAGAATCATCAAAACTCTCTAAATCGAAGGCAGAATCCTGTAGGTCGAGTTCTAAATCGCTAGACAGAGGATCTGAGAGTTCTGCTTCGGATGTTATGGGTTCTGAACCCTCAGAGAATAAATCAAAGTCTGCCTCATTCAAACTGTCTGGAGATTCTAGAGATAGCTCGTCTGAGTCAAGTCCGAAGAGGCTTTGTTCAGCGATCAGATCATCGGTCAGTTCTAACGACTCACTCTCTTCAGAGGAAACCATCCCAAACAGTTCATTTTCCAGGTTTAGGGCGGAGTCAAAAGGTGGATTTTCTGAGCGATCGTCACCCAACAAATCAAAGCCTAGTAGGTCTGCCTCTTCAGCCAAGCTTGAATCTAGCAAGTCATCTAAGCTATCTGAAGGGTCGCTAGTCGAAAGCAGATCAAAATCTAGTGCAGTCTCCTCCTCGGTTAAATCTAGACCCAGCAGATCGTCTAAATCGGTTGAAGGCTCGTCAGATTCAGCACCCTCACGCACGTGAGACGCTGGAGAATCGGCGATCGACTCCTCGCTGCCTTGCTCTGCTGTCATTGGAAAACCCAGAGAGTCTGTGGTTTCTAAATCTGAGGCTGGATCTTCAGCGAATAGCAGCCCCAAATCCTCCGAGTTTTCGTCAAACAAGCTGTCAAGCTCGTCGCTTGTCTCTAGTGCATTGAGATTCAAATCTAACGACTCTTCAGGCTGATCAAGGTTGAAGCCAAGTGAGGCTTCAGAGCCAAATAATTCTGCTAAGTCAGCGGGGTCTGATTCAGAATCAGTTTCTAAATTCAGTGAGAAAGGAGCTTCTACCGCAGGGGTTTCTTCCGGGCGATCGCTCAGGTTGATTTCATCTTCACTGCTCAACCCTAAGAAATCATTTAAATCAGTCAAGTCTGGTCTAGGTAAATCATTCGACCACAACTCACTGTCTTCTGCTAACAGATCTAAAACGTCTGGAGATGAGTTTAAGTCAAACTCAAAGTCACTATCAAACAACCCTGGCTCTCTATTGAGAGAATCTTCAGGCTCTAAAGCATCAATCTCTAATTCAAGCAGCGTTTCCTCGCTATCTTCACTATCTAGAAGACCTGTCAACAGATCGTCATCTGCTTCCGACACTTCTAGACTAGATGGAAGCTCACTGCCGAATAACGTTAAGTCTAATTCTGTGGAGTCGTCGCTTTCAGTCTCTGCAAACAGACTGTTAGAAAACTCTAAAGACTCCTCATCCGAAGTCGGTGTATCAGACCCAAAGTCTAGTCTCTCTAATTCAGCATCCAGATTTGGAGGCAATTCGGCTTCTAAACTTGGCTCAGATAGACTCCAAAGATCGTCTGTAAGTGAAAGATCGGCTGTCTCTGGATCAGGAGCCGTGAGAGGAAGGGCATCTAAACTGTCTAGAGAGGTCGCAGGTTCTTCAGTTAGACCAAAATCGAGATCAGCTAAATCTCCAAATGGATCATCTGCCAAAACACCGAGTCCGTTCTGGTTGTCTGATTTAAGGCGTGAGGCTGGCGGAGACTCCTCTACCTCCAAGTTTTCCCAGGGGTCTGCGATCGAGGCAGCAGGAGTCAGATCTTCATCTAACAGGCTGTCGAGATCTAGACCGTCAAAGCTCAAATCTGCATCCACTGTTGGGCTAGAGGCAGCGATCGGGTCACTCAAAGACTCCTCAAAGCTCAAATCTTCGTCATCTCGCTCGGCGAACAACTCACCCAGATCGCCTAATGGAGTTGCTTCGTCATCGGCTGGGGATGAAGCCGCTTCCAATGAATTATCTGAAGTCTCGCTGGCTAGATTGAGTTCGTCAAGGCTGTCTAAACTCAGATTATCAAAGAGATCGTCTGCGGAAGAAGTTGATCGCTCTTCAGGAGTGTCTAAATTGAATAGGTCAAAGTCTTCGTCGTCTGAGGCGGTTTCAAAGAAGAGGGTCGGCTCCACGATCGGCTCTGAATTCACTTCAGGATTAGATAATTCCTCTAAAAGATCATCTCCAAACAGGCTCGTTAGATCATCATCTGTGCTGTCAGCACTCGAAGGGGTGGCAGAATCAAACAATAAGTCCGAAAAGTCGCTGCTATCGCCTCCATCGGCTGCGCCCGTTAAATCAAACGTTGAAGATTGAGTGCTTCCAATCACCTCTTCTTCTTGCCAGGTGGCACCGAGATCAGGCATTTCGCCTTCAAACAAATCTGCCAAGCTGTTGAGTTCTGCCATACCCATTTCAGGGCCGTTACGATCGCCCGACTCAGATCCAGGGTCTTCTACTAAACGGCTGTCAGTGCCAGACTCAAACAAAGCAGCATCCAGGGTCAGATCGTCTAATTCCAAAACGTCTAGAGAATTGGGTTCAGCCGCAAAGTCTACTCCTGACAGATCCAGTTCATCGTCTGAATCAAGGAGGTCTGTCATAGCAAAGAAGTCTGACAGATCATCATCAACGGCTAATGGTAGTGCGGCATCAATCGGCACAAGAGCGATCAGTTGTTCACTGGGAACGACATCAGCCCCTCGACCTGCCAAAACAGACTCCTGGGCTTGCTTGAGGTCTCTAATCACGATCGGAGCCAAAGCCCGATAAGAATTGTTAAGATCGGCCATGGCGCGGCTTGCCAGATTCACCAAACTGCACCATTGATGGAGATCAAAGGCTTCGCCCGATCCCCTCAACTCTGTGCAAATTGCTTGAAGGCGATCGCGTCCATCAGGTAAGGTTTCCGCTTGCCTAAACAGTTGCAGCATCTCGCGCAATTGAGCAGGCACATCGTTTTGAAAAATTAACACCAAGGCGCTGTCTTGCGAGAACGTTGCGGGGGGCTTTGCGATCGTCCGCCGATCTGTAGCCGTAGCCGCGATCGTGGCTGCTCCTTGGCGCTCTAGCAGATTGAGATATTGCTGGAGTTCTTCAAAAACAGGCTCAACGCCTACCATAGTTGCATTAGAGGTTTCTTCGGTTAACCCAAACGGGCCCTGCAACTGCTCTAATAATTCTTGAAGCGTGTCAAACACCCGCAGCAGCAAAGTTTCTACGTTTTGATCGGGCTTGATTCCCGGAGTCTCCTTGAGAATTTTGAAGAAATCTTCTAAGCGATGCGAAGTCTTCTGAATGCTGCTCAGACCTAACATCGCGGCTCCACCTTTGACTGAGTGAGCCGCTCGAAAGACTTCATTGACCATTTCTGGATCTGCGATCGTGTTTTGCAGATTCAACAAACCCTGCTCAATGGTATTAAGGTGGTCTTTTGCCTCCTCAATGAAGTAGCCCATGATTCGCTGCTGTTGTTCTGGCTGCATCGCATTGTCCCTTTCTAGAGTGATGACCTCTGTTTAGACCCATTCTAATGAGTCATGCAGAGGAATCTTAGAGTAGATGATCTGAATCCGGGAGCTAAACTGTGAACCGAAGCCATCTAGGTCGGTGAACTAAAACTATTTGCACCGGTTTTGAGTAGATGGCTCTAGGGTAACTGACTTAACTAAAATAGAGGCTGCTATTTGCAAGCGCCTGTGATTTGCGCTACTTTCGCTCGATCGTGTCTACGCGGAACCGCTCCACAGAGGTCAAAAGATCTCGTGCAACGCCCACCAGATTTTGCAGCGAACCCGACACTCGCTGCGCCTCTTGCGAGGTTTCTTGAGCCGTCAGTTCGACCGATTGCATGACTTGAGCCACAGCGCGAGACGTTTCCGTCTGTTCGACCGTATCGGCAGTAATCGAAGTCACCAAGGTGTTGATGCGAGTTGACACCTGAATGATGTCTTCTAGCGATCGCTTTGCCTGCTCTGCGAGTCGAGTGCCTTCGATCACCTGCTGGGTGCCCTCTTCCATCGCGGTCATCACCGAGCCAGTCTCACTCTGAATTTGCAGCACAATTTGCTCGATTTCTTTCGACGCTTTTGCGGCTCGGTCTGCCAATTGGCGAACTTCATCGGCCACGATCGCAAAGCCTCGTCCCGCTTCTCCTGCCCGTGCCGCCTCAATACTAGCGTTCAAAGCAAGCAAGTTAGTCCGAGAGGCAATCTGAGAAATCAGCGCCACGATCTTAGAAATCTCTTGAGAAGACTCAGCCAGACGCTTCACTTTACGAGTGGTTTCAGCCACCGTTTCGCGAATTTCTAAAATACCTGCCACGGTGCGTTCTACGGCTTCGCCGCCTTTGAGAGCTGTTGCCGACGCAGACCGCGCAACTTCTTCCGCCTCACGAGCGCTTTCGGCTACCCGTTGAATCGAGTCAGTCATCACCTGAACTGAGTTGAGCGTGACCGCCAGTTCTTCTGCCTGTCGCAATGCATCTGAAGACAAGCTTCGGGCAAACATTTCGTTCTCGGTCGAACCTTTGCTGACTTGACGGGCGGCTGTCTTCACCTGCTGCACAATCTCTCGCAGGTTTTGAATCGTCAGGTTAAAGGAGTCTGCAACCGCACCGAGCACGTCTGCTGTCACCTCTGCCTGCACCGTTAAGTCGCCTCTCGCAGCCCCTTCCACGTCATCAAGGAGGCGAATCACCTGACGCTGTAAGTCTTCTTTGGCTTGCTCTTGCTCTTCTGCTTTGCGCTGGGCTTCGCTGGTTGTGGTTAAAATCACTCGCGCCATCTGATTAAACCCACTCGACAACTGACCTAGCTCATCTTCTGAGTAAACCGTTGTGCGAGCGTTCAAGTTTCCTTGACATACAGCATCAAATTGGGCTTGTAAATCATCTGTAGAGCGCTTCATCTGCTTTGCGGTGATTTGCCCAACCGCAAACGCTGCGCCTCCTCCACAGACTCCCCCTGCTAAAGCCATTAATAGCCCAGTGTTTCGCAGTTGAGCAACCACGGTCGGATTGTTCTGCTGGGCGGCACTATTGGCTGAGAGAAAACTGACTACTGCTACTGCCACGGCTGAGACAATTCCTGCCGCCCCTGCCACGATCAATTGCTTGGTAGCCATGGGGCGGTTGTCGATAAAGGCTAAGGGGCCTTGCTCAACGGTGGGAGTCGGATCGATCGGCTGGCTATCCAACTGAGTAAAGCTGGGAACTTGCTCAGAGGTATTGGAGATGCTGAACAGTTCATCTTCGCGGATGGTAGAGCGATCGTCCTCGTCAAAATTCATCCCGGCGCTGTTTTGAGCGATCGGCATCCCGTTTGTAGATAGCCCAAAATCACTGCCCACTGAAGGACTGGTAAATCCAGCCGAGTCTTCTGACAAGTCAAAGTCAGAGAGATTGCCGAGATCGTCAAAATCTTCAAAATCATCTAGGAAATCGACACTGCTCTGATTTCCGGCTGGGTTTGCAGCACTCGGACTTGGCTCGGCGTGAGAACCGCTATAAAGTGAATCGATCCGATGAGGAGCGGCGGGCGCGTCAGATGTTGACTCAGCCGATTCATAAAGGTCAGGGCTTCCCATAAAGAGCGTGTCTTCACTCATCACCCGGTTGTTGAAGCCTGAACGATGGGGAGGGTCTTCACGGGGATGGTCGGCTGCCGCTGGTTCAGGAAACGACGGGAACGGAGATTCATCCGTCTGATCGGCAAAATCTGGGCTAGAGAACACGCTATCAAATTCGTCCATTGCCGCCGGGAAGTCATGATCTAGGCGAGTATCCGCTAGAGATGATTCGGGGTTAGTGCCGAACGCAAATTGATCACTTGACTCGCTACGGGCGCTGGGGTCAAAAGCATCTTGGTCAGTTAGCGCGAACGGATCGTCAGCAAAGGTATTGCTTTGATTAGGTGCCCTTCCATTGTCGGGACGGTTAAAAGCACTGCTAGATGATTCATTGCTCGGAGAGGGCGGGAATTCGGGCATATCCAAATCCATTTCATCCAGCACAAAATCATTATTTAGGAAGTCGGCATCTGTCTGCTGCTGAGTCACCGAAGCGCGATTTGCGGCATCAAAATCATCAAACGCCCCAATTTCTTCTTCACTCTCAGAAGAACCATTGGCTGACTCACCTGCAAACTGGTTGGCGTAGGTCAGACCACTGGTGGCATAATCGACAAACTCGGTGTCAGAAGTGAGATTGAGAACGGTTTGATATTGCTCTTGAGCCACGTCATATTGCTGAAGCCCATAGCAATAGATGTGCCCCCGCAGAAGTCGAGCGCTGGGGTCTTGGGGGTATTCATTGACTAAGCGATCGACAATTTTCGCCGCTTCTTCATACTTGCCCTGCATATAGGCTCTTTCAGCCTGTTGATAGTCTTGGGCAAAGTCAGTCCCGCGTGCCATGTGCCTTCTCCTGCAAGTGCTTGGTTGCCGTTGTTCTCGAAGTTCTGCTCTTAAAATTGAGTTTGATCGGGGGCAAACTTAGAAAAAAGCGAGCAGTCGATGTAAAGTGAAAATAATACACCTGATAGTAATTAATGCTGGTTAAAGGATGCAAAAGTTGTCTTTAATCGCTCCGTTGCATTGATTGTACCGATAGTGATCGGTTTTGGCTCATTAGATCATGCTGCCCACCTTGCTGATCGTAAAATCGCGATCTGGTCGAGCAGTCGCAAAAATTGGCTGTCTTGACCATTTAACACCCACTCACCTCGCAGAAAAGGCGCGACGCTATCGGGCGCGGCGGTTGACATTTGCACCTGGTCAATGTCTAGCCACTCCATGCCGACAATGCGATCGACTGCCAACCCTAACATGATGTCTTGGTCTTCGACGGCGATCACAGAAATTTCAGGACGGTCTGTGTTGAGCGGAACGGGATCTCCCAAAAATTGACCCAGGTCTGCAACCCAAACCACTCGCCCTCGCACATTGAGCGTGCCCAACAGCAGAGGTGACACATTGGGGACGGGAGTAATGCGATCGGGCGATGGCGCAAGCACCTCTCGAATGCCAGTTGCGGGCAGAGCAAACTCGCTGCCTGAAGAGATATAAAACCGCAGATGCAACTCACCTTCAGGGCTTTCCAATTCCTGAAACTCAGAGGCTTGATCGTCGTATCCTCTACCCGTTAAAAAGTCTGGCTTCCCTACCATTGGCTCTACCCCTAACCTCGCAATAGTTGTTTAACCGTGCCCACTAACTCAGTTGGCTGAAACGGTTTTGCTATATAAGCATCTGCCCCCTGCTTCATGCCCCAATAGCGATCAAATTCTTCGCCTTTAGAAGAACACATCACAACCGGAACCTTCTGCGTTTTGGGGTCTGCTTTGAGTCGTCGGCAAACCTCGTAGCCATTCATTCGGGGCATCACGATATCCAGCACAACCAGGTCAGGACAATGCCCTTGGATCTGCTCTAAAGCTTCGACCCCATCGGTTGCAATGGTGACGGTTAACCCACTTCCTTTCAGCAGATCCGTAATCATTTCCCGTTGAGTGACGCTGTCTTCCACGACTAGAACTGTACTCATAACCCCTTACCTGTTTGCCGGATTGACCGATGACGGGTGAAATCCACCGTTGCTTACCTTAAACTATGTAATCACTAAAGTACCCCAATCCCTGAAAGAATCAGCTTCTCGCCAAAAATAAGCCGATTAAGTCAAATTGATTTCTAATCCTTCTTCAAGGGCATCTGATAAGAGTTGATCGGCTTTGGGCTGATTGGGGTGTCCTAAACCGACGTACTTTTCTAGCAACATTAATAACTCACTTTCTCCAAATGGTTTGGTTAAATAGTCGGTGGCTCCCACCATGCGCGCTCTGACGCGATCGGTAAAGCCATCTTTGCCAGTCAACATGACGATCGGGGTTTGACGAAACGCCGTTGATTTGCGAAGCATGGCACAGATTTCATAGCCATCTAACTCCGGCATAGCAATGTCACAAAGAATCAGATCTGGCTTGAGTTGGAATACCAAACTGAGAGCTTTGAGCGGATTATCGATCGCCGTCACTTCATAGCCATGCTGGTTGAGAATATATTCTACGGTTTTGCGAATCGTGGCACCATCATCAATGCAAACGATTCTAGGAGTCTTAGTGGCCTGCCAAAAATCAAGATTAGGACGAGCTTTTGACCCACTCTTGTCGTCAAAGTTAGGATGAGCCAAGTGTAGCCATCCGCGTGTGACGTAAGGATAGATTGCCCTGGCAACGGTGACAATATCGCGATTCAGATAACGAGCGATTTGTCGCAGCGAAGTTTTGCCATCGGCATAGCGATCGAGCGTGCTGAACGTGGTTTCTGGCAGGGCATTCTCTAATAAAGCTCGACTCGCGATCGTGGGGCATTGATCGGGTGAGTAAAGGTGAGGATGAAACTGCTTCCACTCTTGCACCTGCTTAATTGTCTTCGTCACCAGGGGAGCCGTCTCCAACGTCATGAGCTGAGGGGCTAAAGGGCTGCCAATCTCAAAGATAAAAGACCCCTGATGCAAACTCAGGAGGTCAAACAAAGTCTCGTGAATCATGCTTTGAATCACGCTCCGCCCTTGAGCGGGTGTCAAACTGTGGTTCTCCATCAACGCCCACAAATAGCCATATTCTGGGGCATTAAACGCTGCGATCGACGAAGACGAGATCGCATCAATGGCGGTTTCTGCTTGATAACGGCGCAGATAATCTCGCAGTCTCAGCAAGCTAACATCGGTTTCCCCGGCATAGACGATTTGACCGTTGAGAAAGAAGGCAAACCACGACTGACCACTCAACGATCGGGTGCTGCGGAGGTCGATCGAAGATGCACCATTCGGGGGTGGTAATGGCGAAGCGGGATAGGCTTCAACAAATAGCTCACCCGTCCGCTGACCGAGTTCGATCAGTTGCAGGATGCTACGAATGTCAATCTCACTCAGTTGTCCTTGCATTCAAGTTAATCTGTCTCCTCATGTGATCGGGTGTTCCGATATTAATTTTGCCCCTGGTTTTCATCAGAAGAAAAGTTTTTACCGCTTTCTAGAATGGTAGATCTACTGTTTACGCTGCGGTTGCTCACGATAGATCTCCTGCATGAACTCGGACAGCCCTCCTCACGCGCAGTGGGGCGAAACCCTCGCCAACCCTTCTCCTTGGGGAGGGGGTGAGGGGGAGGGTGAAGTATTTGTGCAGGAAGTCTAATAACCATCTCAGCAAAAAAATTGCGAAAGTACTATATCTATTAGGTCATTAGAAATCACAACATTACTGCAACTCCCATATTTTGATCTAAATTCATGAAGAGATCTACGAATTTGATCTGAAATTTCTTTACACCAATCAGTAACGGCAATGCTAGATTATGAGCAATGAATTGCCCTGCGCGATCGCAGAATGCTGTGTAGTATGGTTTGAGAAGCGAGTGACTTCAAATTTTAGAAATGAAACTTTTCCTAATAAGTCCCCAGTTAGACCAATGCAATTAAAAAGCCTTCATACTAGATTTGACGACTGCTGAAACTTAATCAGTTTGGCTGACTTATGAAGAGAAGCTCAGACCATTCGGGCGAATTAAGTCTTAGGATTGGGCATAGACACAGAAGAGGACTATCAGTGTGCTGTATCTAGCGGAAGTCATACAAAAGAAGGGCGGAATTATCGGCGGCGGTAAGTCTGAACTCAAATTGCTTGCCTGTCAACGATCTGAGCAAAGTTGGAGCGCAGCCAGCGACGAAGCTATTCAGTCAGACGAGGCGGGTCGGTTTAGCCCTGGGACTTTATTGCTGGTTGACCTGACGGCAAATCGGCAGGTGCAGCGCATTCAGGAAGCTGGACGACCGTTGGTCAGCATTCTGCAAAACTTCTCTCGCCTCCAGGAAAAGTTTAAAAATCAGGAAGACGAGATCGAGCAGTGGAAGCAGTCTCTCACTTACCAGAGTCAAGAGTTAAATCGGCGCGAAATGGAGATGGAGACTCGACGAGAGCAACTCCAGCAATTAGAGGAAGACTTTGAGCAATTAGAGCAGCAGCGTCAGCAGGTCGAGACAACTCGCGATGAAGTTTTGCGTCAACAGGCAGAGCTAGAGCGAAATCGTCAAGAGCTAGAAGGCGCTTGGGATCAGCTCCAAGGGCAGAAACGTCAAGTAGACGAGCGGCAGTCTGAACTGCAACAAGCCTCTGTTTTGGATGATCAGCAAGCCCAAACCATTCAAGCGCTCTTGAGTCGGCTGTCTAGCTCACACTTCTCGCCCGAATCGATGCAGGAGCAAGTGAATCAAGCATCTGAATTAGCCAATCAGCATCAGGCGATTCTTAGCCAGCATTGGCAAAATTTAGACCAGCAGCGGCAGACCTCACAGCAGACTCAAGAAGAGATCGATCGTCAATCTCAAGATCTCGATCGGCGCTGGCAAGAGTGGCACCAGGCACAAGAAGCTCTAGAGCAAGCAAGAGCCGAAGTTAAGCTTCAGCAAACCGTTCTTCAGGCGAAACAAGACTACGCTCAGATGTTGGGGCTGCAAATTCAGCATCATGACGACCTGCGCCAACAGCTTGAACGACTTGCGGAAGGAATAGAGGCAAGCGTCAGTTCTGTCAATGTCGAAGCGTTGGAGAAGTTGCCCTTAGATGATCTCCAGAGAGCGATTCAAGAGTTTGAGCGTGACTTTGAGATGTCTTCTAGGTTTGTCAACGGGCAAGAAGAAGAGTTGGAGTCTAAGCAGAAAGAGCTTGAGGAACTGAAAGCCAAAATTCAGCAGTCTGGAGAGTCCGATCGGAACGCCTTAGAATCTGAACTCGCCGACGAGCAAGACGCATATCAATTTCTCAATCAGACTTTGGTAGGTCAGCGCCGCAGTCTGAAAGAAAAAGAAGGCGTTTTGCGTCAGCATCGTTCTGTGTTGGCACGGCGAGAGGGGAGAAGCGACCCAGGCGCAGAAGGTGGCGGCACCAATTTGAACCAAGTGTTGACGCAGATCGACTCACTCCGACAGCAACAAGCAGAAGAGTTGCAAAAGATTGAGAGTGAGCTTGAGCAAATTCGCAACCGCATCCAAGAAACTCAAGAGATGGTACGCGATCGATCAAGTGAGCAAGAAGCCAAACGCAACGAGCTGAAACAACTCGAAGAAACGCTGAAATCTCAAAGAGTTACCACTGCCCAACTCACAGGTAAAGTCAGCCTTTATCAAGAAGTGCTGCAACCTATTCAAGACACGGTGGATGGTTTGCGCCATCAGCTTGAAGCAATGCAGGGGACGATCGCGCAAGTCAACGAGGCAAAAAATGATCAGAGTGGAGCGATCTCTGAAATGCAGCAAATCGTCGCCGATTTGATAAGCAAGCCTGAGTTTGCAACGACTTAGAACCGTGGATTAAATAATATCGGCGTAAGGGCAACTCAGCTTCTGGGAGGATGATCCCCTCGTCCCCAATCACGATAGGATGATAAAACTATAAATTTTCATCACCGCCAACTGCTTATGAAGCGCTTTTTGTCTCGCATACTGGCTCTGGTGTTAGTGGTCGCGATCGGGCTTACAGGTTGCTCTTCTGACTCCACGACTGGACTCACCGGAAACTACCGTGAAGATACGCTAGGAGTCATCGGTAGTCTGCGATCAGCTCTGGAACTTCCCGCCGACTCTCCTGATAAGGTTGCAGTCCGAGCAGAAGCCCGCAAAAACATTAATGACTTTGCCTCTCGCTATCAGCGTGATCCGGCGATTCTCAAGCTAAATTCATTCACCACGATGCGGACAGCGCTCAACTCACTTGCAGGGCACTACAGTTCTTACCCTAACCGTCCAGTGCCTGAAAAGCTAAAGACTCGCTTAGAGCAAGAGTTTAAACAGGTTGAGGTTTCCCTAAAACGGGGAGTTTAATTACCGGATTTTGAAGACTGAGTTCTGGATCTAGAGGTGGGTTGCCCGTCTCACGATTCAGAACTCATTTTTTTGACTAAATTGCTCCGACCTCTGTTTTGAGCAAACTCGTCAACATTGAGGCAGGACGCTGGGCATAATTCCAGGCAAAGGCGTGGCGAAACGCAGCATCTTGACAAGCTTGTAGCTCCTCAAAGCCGATGATGTCGTGTGTGAGCAGACTTTCATACTCAAAGGGCAGACGGACATTATGCAACCCAGCATTGTCAGTGCAGATGGCGATATCGACACCCGCGTCAAAGCAGCGATCGAACACCTGCTTTAATTGCCGAATGTCTTTCATCGTTCCCGTTTTCAAATAAGTCGTCGGACACACTTCTAAACACTGTCCTCGTCGAGCCACCTCTTTTAGTAAATGGGGCTGAAGTAATGGAATCTGGATGCCGTGCCCAATTCGCATCAGGTAGGGCAACAGTTCTGGATAGCAGCCTTCAGTCGTTTCGTAAACGTGTCCCGTGGTTTTGAGGTTGAGCGATCGCGCATAAACATACAACTCGACAAATTCATCGAGCCGCTCTGCATAGTGAGCATCACCGCCTGCGACATCGATCGCGCAAACATAGTCTGACTGAGCCGCTAACGCCACGATCGCTCGATTCACCTCATAGGGCAAGCGAGAATGCATACAGAGAATTTGGCTGCTGACGATCGGGTATTCTTTGACCCGACTCGCTTCGCCTACAATTTGGACAATTTCAGCCATTTGATCAATTCGCTGAGACTGGCTTAGTTGAGCATCGGTTCTCAAAAAGGGCGTGTAGCGTAATTCTAGATAAGCTAGATTCTCAAAAATGTAAGCCCCGCGCATCAAGCGATAGATGAAATAAGGCAGCGTCTCAGCCGTCTGCACGCTCTCAACTAGGGTATGGAGTTCTAAATACTCGTCTAGCGTGTCACGAGGTCGAGTGTAAAAGTCTTCAAATTCAGAGTAGTCAGGAAATCGAGCGGATAAATCTGACTCACTCCGATGTAAATATCGCCACAGCACTCTGGGAACTACCGACCCCCCCAGATGACGATGTAATTCAGCATATAAAGCCACGAGCACCTCTTTTGATCTGATGATGTTTCCCTATTCTGACGTGTGTCAAAAAAGTTGTCTGGCTCTGGGCGAACCTAAATCAAAAGAAAACCTAAAGAGGTTAAGCCGTTTCGCTGATGAGAAAGGGTTTTGTGGCTGCTGGAAGTTACCCCGTCAATTCGTCACTCATCTCCCTCTACAATGGATCTAATAGCAGATATTACACTGCCACGACTAGAGACGTAGCTCAGACGAGAGGAGAAACCCTGCATGGATTTGGTCGCGCTTCAAGGCGTATTAGATAATTTTTCGTTTGCCGTCCTATTTGCCACGATGCTGATTTATTGGACAGGCGCAGCATTTCCTCAGATTCCCTACTTGCCTGCGTTAGGCACGGCAGGCATGACGATCGCCAATCTTTGCATTGCCACGCTTTTAGGAGCGCGTTGGTTAGAGGCGGGTTACTTTCCTCTCAGCAATCTCTACGAGTCGCTATTTTTTCTAGTTTGGGGCATCACGACGATTCACCTCCTAGCTGAAACGATGAGCGGTAGCCGACTAGTGGGCGTTGCCACTGCTCCCGTTGCGATGGCGATTACGGCGTTTGCAGCGCTAACCTTGCCGGATGGAATGCAAGCGTCTGCGCCGCTGGTTCCAGCGCTCAAGTCTAATTGGTTAATGATGCACGTCAGCGTCATGATGTTGAGTTATGCCACGTTGATGGTGGGCGCTTTGTTAGCGATCGCGTTTCTAGTCGTGACTCGCGGTCAAAACGTCGAACTTAAAGGTAGCTCTGTCGGCACGGGTGCTTATCGCGATAAAGCTTATCGTCTCAATCGGGCGAGTGGATCAGGCGATCAGTTGACGAACGTTGCTATGCAGAGTGGTGGCACAGCAGTGCTTGAGCCTGTTACGATCGAGGCAACGCTATCTCCTCAACGTCTGAGCTTGGCTGACACGTTAGATAACATTAGCTATCGAGTCATCGGTTTAGGGTTTCCGCTGCTGACGATCGGCATTATCGCGGGTGCAGTTTGGGCCAATGAAGCTTGGGGTTCTTACTGGAGTTGGGACCCTAAAGAAACGTGGGCGATGATTACCTGGCTCGTGTTTGCCGCTTACCTGCATTCTCGAATTACCAAAGGTTGGCAGGGCCGCCGTCCAGCAATTCTCGCGGCGGTCGGGTTTGTAGTGGTTTGGGTCTGTTATCTTGGCGTTAACCTCCTGGGTAAAGGACTGCACAGCTACGGCTGGTTCCTCTAATTTAATCTCAGACTTTCACGATAGAACCCAACATGGATAACGGTTATACCCCTTTAAGAGATGACGAAGTGCTGTTTGCCGATCGCGGTCGAGTGCTGATGTCAAACCCGACCTTTAAAGTCAGTGAGTTTCTCGATGCTCTGGCTGAAACGATCCATGAGCAAGAAGATAACTGGTCAGAAGAAAGTGAAGACTGGTTTAGTGATGGGCTGGCGTGTGAAGCACTGCGCTTTGGCACGGGCGGCTGGCAGCGTGGCAAAGTCAGAATTCGCTTAGAGTTTATTCCTGACAAGGAAATTGGCAGATTGCCAGAGCGATCGTCAGCACCCGGAAGACTTCGTACCAAGCCCGTTGACAATCTCTACGAAGATTTAGACGAAGGCAAATATTAAGCCGCCCATGAGTCGCAATTGGACACCGCTCCACGATCGACTTCACCGCACTCTCAAAGAACGAAACTTATTAGAGAAGGGTGAGCGTCTGTTAGTGGCGGTGTCTGGAGGGCAAGATTCTCTCTGTTTGGTCAAACTGTTGCTGGACTTGCAGCCGAAGTGGAACTGGCAGATCGCGATCGTCCACTGTGATCATCGTTGGCGGTCTGACTCTCAGCAAAATGCAGAGTTTGTAGCAAAACTGGCTAACGCTTGGCAAGTCTCGTTTTATCTAGAAATTGCCAATCAAATTCCTGCAAGCGAAGCTGATGCGCGACAGTGGCGCTATGACTGTTTCCAAAAGATTGCCGAATTAGATGACTACAAAACGATCGTCACGGGTCATACGGCGAGCGATCGGGCTGAAACGCTGCTCTACAATCTGATTCGAGGCAGCGGAGCCGACGGACTTCAAGCACTTGTCTGGAAGCGATCGCTCCTCCCAACGCTCAATCTGGTTCGTCCTCTTTTAGAGATCACTCGCGCTGAAACTGCCCAGTTTTGTCAAGCGTCGGATCTTCAGATTTGGGAAGACACGACTAACCAAGATTTAACCTACGCCCGCAATCGGATTCGTCAAGAACTGCTTCCCTACTTGCAAACTCACTTCAATCCGCAAGCCGAGCAGAACCTGGCACAAACCGCCGAGCTTCTAACCGCAGAAGTTGAGTATCTCGAAAAAATCGCATCTGAACTGAGAGAAAGCGCAACGAGTGTCGATCGTCTGGCATTAAATAGATCGAAGCTCCGATCGATTCACCTCGCATTGCAACGTCGCGTCATTCGTCAATTTCTTCAACAAGCGCTGACGGTTAGTCCCAACTTTGAGCAGATCGAGAAGATGACAGCTCTGATCAATGCGCCCAATCGATCGCGCACTGATCCATTTCCCGGAGGCGCGATCGCTGAAGTTGAGGGCGATTGGATTCGGCTCAAAACCCCGTCGCCGCAAATGTGAATTTTAGAGGTGACTCTGAGCATACTTTCTAGTAGCGATTCAGAAAAACCTGCAATGAGCCTTGAGACGACCCAAGAGAATGCGACTAGTCCCGAACCAGAGAAATTATTACGCCGCCTGACCCATCGCATCCGTCGATCGCTAGAGCTAGAAGACATTCTTAAAGCAACAGTGATCGAAGTCGGTGAATTTTTGAGCAGCGATCGTGTGGCGGTTTATCAATTTCATGCGGACAACAGTGGTCAGGTAATCGCCGAATCGATTCGGGACGATCTCTTACCGTCTTTGCTAGGCGCAAACTTTCCAGACGAAGAAATTTCGACCGAAGCGCGAGAATTGATGGTGGAGTCGCAGGTCAGGTCGATCGTCAATGTCGCCTCTGGGCAAAGTGGGCAAAGCCGCTTACTGAATGACGAGACTGGGTTTGAGCCGATTCAATATTGCCCCGCAGAACCCGATCATCTCAGTCAGTTGTGCGAGATGGGCGTGCAGTCGTCACTAGTTTTACCGATCCTAAATCAAGATCAGCTTTGGGGCTTGTGGGTCTGTCACCACTGTGAGCCGCATCAAATTTCAGAGCATGAGCTGCAAACGGTGCAGTCCGTTGTCGATCAGGTGTCGATCGCGATCAGGCAATCTGTTCTCAAGCATCAAGTTCGTGAACTGGCAAATCGAGAAGCGGCCATTCATCGCATTTCTAGTTTGCTGCATTCTCTGTCTACGATCGAGCTTCAAGGTGCTTTAGAAGAAACCGTTGCCACGCTGCAAGGATCAGGCGGCAGACTGTGGATTCAAGCCGAACCCGTAGACTTGCAGAACCCGTCCGTTCTGAAAAACTCTAATGTACCGAGTAACTATATTCGGCTTTACACCTGTGGCATTCAGCCTCACTTTTCAGACCAGCCTCCTTATCATTTGATTGAGCAATGCAGCGTTTGGCAAAAGCACCTTAAATCGGGAGAGGCTCAAATTTGGGCGATCGACGATTTTTATCAAGAGTCCGATTTTCAAGACGTGCAATCTGCCTTTAGCGCTACGTCGGTGCGAGGCATTTTAATGATGCCGCTCTGGTATCGCCACCACCTGCTGGGATATCTGAGCATTTTTCGTAATGAAGCAATGCCTCAACAGGCTCACAGGTGGCTGTCTGAAGACATTGAGTTAGCTCACGCATTGGGCAAACAGTTTGCAACTGCCATTCAGCAACACGAAATGCATCAGCAGTTACACATTCTCAATGCCAGTCTAGAAGCCCAAGTGATTGAGCGCACAGCCCAACTGCAACAGGCAACCGAGCAACTCTCTCAGGCGTTTTACGATTTGCGTAAGACTCAGAGCCAGTTAATTCAAACCGAGAAGATGTCGAGTTTGGGTGAGCTAGTCGCGGGTGTTGCTCACGAAATCAACAATCCGGTCAACTTTATCTATGGCAACCTCAACCATGTGAGTGAATATGCCTACGACCTGCTCACCTTGGTGAAAACCTATCAAGCTTGTTACCCCAACCCGATCGCTAAAGTAGTTGAACAGGCAGAAGAGATTGATATTGACTTTCTCACCCAAGACTTGCCGAAAACCCTCGCTTCGATGAAAGTAGGAGCCGATCGGATTCGTCAAATCGTGCTGTCGCTGAGAAATTTCTCTCGCCTCGATCAATCGGAGATGAAGCCGAGCAACCTTCATGAAGGACTCGACAGCACCTTATTGATTTTGCAACATCGCCTCAAATCAAAGTCAGACCTGTTTGGCATTGAGTTAGTCAAAAACTATGGCGATCTCCCGATCGTAGAGTGCTATGCGGGGCAACTCAATCAAGTGTTTATGAATGTGATCAGTAATGCGATCGATGCATTAGAAGAACACCTGAATACTCAAACACCCACGATCTCGATTCGGACTGAGCGGCTAGGAAACGATCGGGTCGTGATTTGCATTAGCGATAACGGGCCCGGAATTCCTAAAGACGTGCAAGATAAAATGTTTGAAACGTTCTTCACTACCAAGCCGATCGGCAGGGGCACGGGCATGGGACTCTCGATCAGCCACGAAATCGTCGTCGAGAAACATGGCGGCGTGTTTAAGTGCAACTCTCAGCCCGGACACGGCACAGAATTTTGGATTGAGATCCCAATTGATTCAAAGCAGCCGACTCTATAGAGGCATCCTGAACGAATGTCTCTAGCCTCTAAGCATCTAAAACTCCTGCACTATAAGCATTAAAGCTATAGGCAAGCGCGGCTTTTTGAGCCGTTGATGGTTTCAGACTGCGATTAATTCCATTCGCCAGCGGCACTTTAAACCCACCCAGTTCTTCGGGCAAAAGCACGTAATGCGAATTTGGCTCAACAACAAGCTTTGAGCACTTCTTTGCAATGCCTGCATTTTCGAGCAGAGACTCTACTTCTTCTAAAGTCTGCTGATTTAAGTAGATCGAGTTTGCCCTAAAAGGAAAGACTTTTCTAGAGAGATTTCGCAAAATATGACCGGGGCAATTGCGATTGTGGAAAGAATTATTAAACACAAATGCTCCACCCGGCTTAAGAACACGAGCAACCTCTAACAGTAATGCTTCAACTTTTTCTTGCTCAATATGCATCAATACTGCATTAGAAATAATCAAGTCTGCCGAATTATCTGCTAACGGCAAAGTCTCTGCTGAGTTGCAAATTAAATTGAACGTTGCAGATGGATAAAAATTATAAGCCTGTTTGAAATAAAGCAGTCGGCGGAGCAGAGGCTCTGAAATATCAATTCCATAATATTGAGCGCAGGAAAGATTCTTTTCTTTTGAAAGATTGATTGACGTTCTGCCATAACCACAGCCGATTTCAAGAATCGTTTCAAAATGACGATCGTGAGGAAATCGATTCCAGAGACCGCCAATTTTTCCGGTGATTTGCTGATAGTCGATCGTCTTTAAAACATCCTGACTGAGTTCTTCGGCTTTCTGAGTTTGATAATAGATCGACCCAATTTTGTCCCACAACTGCTTTTGTTCAGCAGCGCTCAAAAGCTCATAATCTTTAGGAAAAAAGATGCCATCGTATTGTTGAAAATTTTCCTGTAGTCGGGAGTTGATTGAGATAGACACTATAGATAGCTCCGGGGTTTAAGATAGATCACGAATCTCTGAAAAGTGGTTTATCGACGATCAGAGTTTGGTCTTATGAGGATGTTTGAAAAGTCGTCGTTCATCGCATTCACCTGCCCTGCACTGAAGTCCGGGCTAACCGTGCGAAGTCCGTTTCAGTAGATTTGCCTAGAGCTTGCTAACTTTGTCCTTGCTAGAAAAACTTTCTCAGTATTAACTCTCGTCTACTTTTGTAGCAAATTTTCTGTTGATTAGAACAATCGACATGAATTTTAGCGTTTTGTTAAAGCGCGATCGCGATTCAAAAAGCTCAATTGCTTTAATCCCTTCGATACACTAGAGAAATGGGGTTTAACATTCAGCCATTGCCCACCGAAGTCGTGCATCTAATTGCGGCTGGAGAAGTGATCGACTCTCTGGCAGCCGTGGTGCGAGAATTGGTGGAAAATTCGATCGACGCTGGGGCAACTCGCATTACTGTTTCTCTCTGGGCTGACCAGTGGCGAGTGCGCGTGGCCGACAACGGCGCAGGCATGGATTTAGACACGCTGAAGCAAGCCGCCTTACCCCACACCACGAGCAAAATTCACGATCGCCAAGATCTTTGGAATATTCGCAGTCTCGGTTTTCGGGGCGAGGCGCTCCACAGTCTGTCACAGCTATCGCAATTAGAGATTCTCAGCCGCTCCGCTACCGCAACTCAAGGCTGGCGACTGCTTTATAACGCTGAAGGAGAGTCAATTCAGGTCGAGACAGCGGCGATCGCACCCG
The DNA here is from genome assembly GCF_001895925.1 of Phormidesmis priestleyi ULC007. Classification (GTDB taxonomy): domain Bacteria; phylum Cyanobacteriota; class Cyanobacteriia; order Leptolyngbyales; family Leptolyngbyaceae; genus Phormidesmis_A; species Phormidesmis_A priestleyi_A. The sequence goes on from NZ_MPPI01000010.1 coordinate 107,819, forward strand.
GTACGATCGTCACGGTTGATCACCTGTTTGGCAATTGGTCAGCCCGTCGCCAGGGTTTGCCCGCGATCGCGCAGCAGATTCGATCCGTTCAGTCCATGATTCAGCAGATTGCGCTCAGTCATCCTCACGTGACCTGGCAAGTGCAGCAAAACGATCGAGAATGGTTTAACGTTTGGGCTGGCGAAACTGCTCGAAAAATCTTGCCCCAGATTCTAAGAGGGGTGCAGATCGGAGATTTGCAAGAAACTACGTTAGAAGTCCCTACTCCTGAAGAAACGGATTCCTCATCGTCGGTTTATGTGCTTTTGGGACTGCCCGATCGCTGTCATCGACACCGCCCAGACTGGGTGCGAGTGGCGATCAATGGTCGATTTGTAGACATCCCAGAGTTAGAACAAACCATTTTGGGAGCGTTTCGGAAGACTCTGCCGAGAGAACGCCATCCGGTCTGCGTCGTGCATCTTCAGGTGCCGCCCGCGCACATTGACTGGAACCGTCACCCCGCAAAAGCTGAGATTTATTTGCATCACCTGAGTCACTGGCAATTGCACGTTACCCAAGCCATTGAGCAAACCTTACGCCTCAAGCCTGAGTCGCTGTCTGAAAACCTCTACTCAGAGCGAGTCGGCAATCTGCTTAAAACGGCTGAGTCAGAAGGCGGCTACACCGTCAATCGAGAAATTCAGCCAGTTCAGCCCGAAGCAAGTACACCCGCTTCTTTGTCTTTAGTGCGGGCGATCGCCCAAGTTCACAATCGCTATATCTTGGCAGAACACCCGGCAGGAATGTGGTTAGTTGAGCAACATATCGCCCATGAGCGAGTGCTTTATGAGCAAGTGTGCGATCGCTGGCAGTTAGCGCCATTAGAGCCTGCAATCATTCTCAATCACTTATCAACGGCTCAACTTGAACAGCTAGAACGCTTAGGGCTAGACGTAGAACCTTTTGGTGAACAACTTTGGGCCATTCGGACTGTGCCTGCAATGCTGGTCGATCGAGACGATTGCGCCGAAGCTTTGATAGAACTGAGCCTGGGAGGTGATTTGCAATCTGCCCAGGTTGCCACCGCTTGCCGCAGCGCCATTCGCAACGGAACGCCTTTGAGCCTGACTGAGATGCAAACCCTATTGGATCAGTGGCAGCAAACTCGCAATCCGCGCACCTGTCCTCACGGGCGACCGATTCACCTATCTTTAGAAGAAACATCACTGGCACGCTTCTTTCGTCGCCATTGGGTGATTGGCAAAAGTCATGGACTCGAGAAATAACTAATTCGCGAAGGTTAATTGCTGATTGAGAGCTTAGTGAATGCACATTACCAAGGTTTTTCAGCCTAACGGCTCAAATCAGCGGTGGCAGTAACTCCTGCTACCTCAACAGCAGCTTTTAACCGTCCGCTGCATTCGATTTGTCAGCCTCTTCTTCCAAGGCATACCGCAGCATGCTGAGTTTTTGTGCAAGTTGACACGTATCTTCGATAATCTCCATAATCTCAGTGAAGTTTAAGGACGCGACGCTAGTAGACAAACCATCGTTGGTGAACCAGAGCAAATGTAACTGACCAGGTTGAAGCGAGGACGTTTCGAGGTGCTTAATCACGGAATATATACGATTTAAGCGCTCAAAAATACTTCCATCTCCTTTCTTAAAGAGTTCCGTAGCCGTTGCCTTTCTGAAAAAATCAAACGATTGGTAGCTACATGACAAAGCAGTTTCAAGGTACGACATAGCTAGGAAGTAGGTGGAGACGCTTCTTTCCCCTGTGATAAATTCTTCCAACTGCTCATGCGCTAGTTCATACTCGCGAAGGGCATGTTCTGCTCGGCGAATGACAGTGAATAGGAGCGGTTTTGGCTCGTCTGTGATTGGGCTACCAAAGATGGGGTTTAGTATACAATTCACGAGGCAGCACTGACACTGATCAAATTTTGGCGCAATTGAGCGAAGTCCGTGGGTCGTAAACTTGGAGAAATCCCGAGCAACGAATTTGTCAAGCGCTTAGTTGCTAAGTGGCATCTTCTTCCTCTGGCTACCATTTAATTAGCCTGACTTTTCCTGTGTGGTTCATCTAGTGATTCAGAAGATTAGGCTGATATCTTCGCTGTCTAACTCCCCGAAAACGCAAGTTGATCGCACCCCTTTCAGCATAAACATCAAAATTGGGTGGTTAGACTGACAGCTTGCAGTTTAAGCCTCGATCGAGCGACCCAATCCAACACGCTACCCAAATCACCCGTTTCTTCAAACTTAATCGACTCTACACAAAATTTGAAATGCTACATCTTTGGGATTCGGGTGTTTGCGTGGCATAATTTCATGCAGAAACAAAACGCGAAAACCCTTTTTTGATGGGAGTGAGGAGCTTAATCAATGATCAATATTCAAATGAAACGATTCAACCCTGCGATCGCCGGACTTGCCCTGATTGCCATGACCGGAGCAACAACCCCAGCGTTTGCTCAAACCCCAGCCGCCGCCCCGCCACTCAACGGGCAGTGCCGCGAAGCAAAAGTGTCTACCCCGATTTTTAGTCAACGATCGTCCACGAGTTCCACAGTTTCGCTCCTAGCTACGGCTCAAAGAGTCACGCTGGCAGAAAACGCGGTAACTGATGGATTCATCTTGGTGAGTACACCCAGCAAAGGCTTTGTTCAAGCGGTCAACCTCAGAGCCTGTTCGGGTCCGCCTCCTAATGACAAAGGACTGTGCCGCCGCGTAGTCCAGCCTCAAGGTTTAATTATTCGGCAAGGGCCAAACACTACCTCGGCGATCGTCGGTGGCGCAGACTTTAACAGCCAGGTTTTTGTGACGACAAACCCTGCAACGGCAAGGACTGCCTCAGATGGTCGCATTTGGGTGCAAATCGCTAGACCAGCGGCGGGTTGGGTTTCTAACGGCTTTCAAAACACTGCGGGCAGCAACTTGGTGTTTTGCCAATAGAAGGGTTTCTGAAACCTCTGTAAAAACCTGGATCTTCAGCGTGATCCAGGTTTCTTTTCGTCTGTTAGCATTCGTTAATCTCCGCTGTTTGCTGAGTGGAAATTGACCTAAAATTTAGTGCAGAGATTTGTCAAGCTTTTGGAAACTGTTTTATGACTAAAACCCTTTTAGAAGCGGTTAAGGCCGGAGTGGTTGGGTCAGTGGCTGCACCCGAAAAGACGAGTCAAACGGTGCGGAAGACCAGCCCCAACTATAAAGTGATCGTGTTAAATGATGATTTCAACACCTTTGAGCATGTGTCAGAATGCTTGATCAAATATATTCCTAATATGACGGGCGATCGGGCTTGGAAACTCACAAACCAAGTGCATTTTGACGGGCAGGCAACGGTGTGGGTCGGTCAATTAGAGCAAGCAGAGCTTTATCATATGCAGCTTGGCATGGAGGGACTGACGTTAGCCCCCTTAGAGACTGCTTGAACGATAAAATTAAGGAGGAAGGCTAAGGCTAAACTACAAGTATGGGAAATTCTAGCGGCAGGGTAGTGCTTAATCACTCCACTCACATTCCTGGCTTAATTTCCCGACTAGAGAAGTTGGTCAAACACGACGAAATCAGCACCATTACGCCTGGTGTAATCGCTTCTGTGCGATCGCATTCTCCCCATTTTAAGTTGAAAGTCTCGGTGCCGATTCGGGGCGGCTATAAGCTGATTGCTCGTCAAGGCAAAACCGTGCAAGAGGTGTTTATCTTGACGACGCTGGCACAAGATTTGTTAGAAGCGGCGATCGCTCAGGTGATCAAAAAATAGCGATCGCCCTGCTTAGAATTACTCCGTTTGTTTAGCCCGAACTGAAATTCGGTGAAGCGGTAAACTGAGCGCACAAGAAAAAGTCAACAAAAAGGAAAAGACCGCCGTAAACTTCAGGCTCAATGCGGCAATCTCCCAATCAGGTGAGATCGATTTTTGGGCAGCGATCGCCATGCAGTGCACAATCCAATAAGCAAACGTCATCGAAAACAGCACATGGTTTGTGTTATCGGGATCATCGCTCTCGTCTTGTTTACTATTAACTAGAATATAAAGACCTAACACGCTCGCAAAGTAAGAAAGGAGTTGTAAATGCTCGTGCCAAACCGGATGCGCCATGAGTGTTTTATCAGAATTTACATGTGCAGATCAGTCTAAAGGATGAGAGATCTACTTCTGAACAATTCTTACAAACGGCAATATTTGACACCATTTAGTTACAAAACTAAAGACATTTTGAAGTTAACGATTGAATGGATTTACCGCTGATCTATCACCCTGACTACGTTGCGCCATTGCCCAGGGATCATCGTTTCCCAATAGCAAAATTTAAGAAACTTTACGAGATGCTATTAGCAGACGGCGTGGCGGCGGCATCCCAGTTTTATTCTCCGGTGCGTCCTCCTCAAGAGCAGATCGAGTTAGTCCATGTGGCCGAGTATGTGCAGGCATATTGTGACGGCACGCTTGATCCAAAAGCTCAACGGCGCATTGGGTTGCCCTGGAGTCGGGCTTTGGTGAACCGCACTTGTATCGCGGTTGGCGGCACGATGCTCACTGCCGAGTTAGCACTTCAGCAAGGGTTGGCATGCAACACAGCAGGCGGCACTCATCATGCGTTTCCTAGCTATGGATCGGGGTTTTGTATTTTTAATGATTTGGCGATCGCGGCCCGTCACCTGCAAACCACAAAGCGAGTCGAGAAAATCTTGATCGTGGATTTAGATGTCCATCAGGGCGACGGCACTGCGTTTATTTTTCGTGAAGATGCTAATGTGTTCACGTTTTCAATGCATTGTGAGAGCAACTTTCCAGGCAGCAAGCAGCAGAGCGATCTCGATGTGCCGCTGGCTCAAGGCATGGAAGACGATGAATATCTGCAAACCCTAGCCACCTACCTGCCAGATTTGCTCACTCAAATCAAGCCGGATCTGGTGTTTTATGACGCAGGTGTTGACCCGCATATGTGCGATCGTCTAGGCAAACTCTCTCTCACTGATACTGGATTATTTCGTCGCGAGATGCAAGTTTTAACAACCTGTGTTTCGTTAGGCTATCCGATCGCTTGTGTGATTGGCGGCGGCTATGCCGATGACCTGGATGCTTTGGTCTATCGGCATTCGCTTTTGCATCGGGCAGCGAGTGACGTTTATCGTCAATATCGGCTCTAATTAAGGGTTCGTTGTGCTGCTAGATTGAGGGTGAAATGCGGTTGCTATCAATTCTGGGTTTCTTGGTATACAAATATCCTAAAATAGGATAAATTTGCATAAGTCATAGTTTGAAGAGCCGCAAGGATCAATGAGCCGATCTAATCCAGAAGTTAGTTCTACAGAAACTTTGAAATGTAATGCTGCCAGTACAGTTGGTCGCGGAAAAGTCGTTAATCTAAACACCAAACTTAACTTTTCTGACTGGAGCGATGAATACGTTGCTTTATCTCTAGGTAATAGCCTTGAACATTATAAAAACTGGGAACAGCCTACTGTAATCGTTTCAGATGGCGCTTACGGTGTTCTAGGTTTTGAAGGAGACACATCCGATCACATTAATTTACCCAATTGGTATCAACCTCATATTGAGGAGTGGTCGAAAGCGGCGATGCCGTGTACAACACTCTGGTTTTGGAACTCAGAAATTGGCTGGGCTACAGTACATCCAATTTTAGAAAAGTGTGGTTGGCGATATGTTAATTCCAATGTCTGGAATAAAGGCAAAGGTCACATCGCAGGAAATGTTAACACAGAAAAAATTCGCAGATTCCCAGTTGTTACAGAAGTCTGTGTTCAATATGTAAGAGAAGTTAGGTTTGACGAACTTCCCTTAAAAACTTGGTTACTGAAAGAATGGAAACGGTCTAGATTGCCGTTACGACGAGCAAACGATGCTTGTGGTGTAATGGATGCCGCCACCAGAAAATATTTTGATCAAGGACATTTGTGGTACTTTCCACCCCCAGAAATGTTTGAAAGACTAGTAATTTATGCAAATGAGCATGGTAGCCCTGAAGGAAAACCTTATTTTTCTATAGATGGCAATCAATCTTTGACAGGGCAAGAATGGAGTAAAATGCGATCGAAGTTTAAATGCCCTCATGGTTTTACTAACGTATGGGAACGCCAAGCCTTGCGAGGTGGTGAAAGAGTTAAAACAACCTCTGGAAAAGCATTACATCTTAACCAAAAGCCCCTCGATTTAATGAGCATGATTATCGAGTCATCAAGTGATAAATATGATGCAGTCTGGGAACCCTTTGGAGGACTGTTTAGTGCATCTTTGGCAGCCCGGAAACTCAACCGGAAAGCTTACTCTTGCGAGATTGATCCAGACTATTTCTACTATGGAGTCCAGCGATTTAATCAAGAAGTTCATCAATACTCTCTTCTCTAACGTCTAAATGCTTCTCTAGAGATTGTGTGATTCTGTCTTCTCGGCGGCTTGACAGAAGTTTGTTCCATTGTCCAACTGTCATCCCAGAAACTTCAACATTGTAAACACGTTTCTTGAATTCCTCAATGCCAGGATGCACGATTCTATCCAACTTCGCAAAGTTAGTGTCTAGTCTATATCTGTAGCATATTAATAACTCCCGTAGAAGGTGCTGATATTCTCTAGTTGGCTTGTAGATTTTGGCTTCAGCACCCCAAGAATCAACCATTTTTTGCGCCTCTAAAAGCTCATTCACAGAACCTTGAAACTTGTAGCCACTCGTGTTTGTTTGCTGTAGATTTGCTGTTCTTTGGGTTGTATCTTCTGGTTCTAAAACAAGATAGCCGGGCGGATTGTGGTAATGAGTATCTCTAGCCAGAGCTACTGACAAGCCGGATACGACGCACACATCTAAAATGCGAGGCTTCCCATAAATAATTTTCTCAGGTAGCCATGCCAACATCACAACGTGAGTTTGATCAAACTGAAAGTGATTCTGGCTATCTTTGAATCGCGCAGTTATCTCTGTCGCCAACGGAAACCATGCTTTAATTTCTAACCCTGGTGTTGGTTGAATATTTCCCACGAAAATAGTGTCTGGGAATCCCGGATCTTGCCTCTCCCACGTTCCAAATTCAGCAAAATCATTCTGCTTATTTAAGAACTCAACAGTGTTAAATTCGATTAAGTTTCCTAGTAACGGCGAAAGCTTCGAGATTACTTTAGCTAAATTGACTGCTGCATTTACAGTCACGGGTTTAGATACGTCTAAAACATCAAATGTGTGTCCTGCTAAATCGTCTAAATATTGAGAGGCTAATCTGATGACATCTGATGTGTTCACGGTTTTTCCTCACAAGATGCCTCAGCTATTTGTTGTTCAACCTTCCTAATAAGGGTGCAAGGGTCTATGCCAATGATTCGAGTAACTACGAGAAACTCGACGACATCTAAACGTCGCTCACCATTCTCATATTTAGCAACGAAAGATTGAGGTTTTTGAAGAGATTTAGCGAGAGACTCCTGAGTGAGTTGTGCTTCTTTTCGAGCCGCAATCAGACAACGTCGGAATATATCGTACTCATAGCTGGAGGTAAATTTCATCGTGCTTTGAATTCAGCACTACGGATATACCAGGTACGATAAACCTATTTTAGGATTATCCCAAAACTGGATGATAACCGTGGTCAACTAAGCTGTTGTGCCCTATGAGAAGGCAAAGCATTCGAGAGAGAACGGACGCTGAATGCTTTGCCCAATTGTTGGGTTGACCCTACGCCTTGAATTTTTCGGTAATGCGCTTCATGGCGTCGTTAACGTTGTCGCGGCTGTTAAACGCCGAGATGCGAAAATAACCTTCCCCGGCGGCACCAAACCCAGAGCCAGGGGTGCCAACGACATGAGCGGTGTGCAGCAGCTTATCAAAGAAATCCCAGCTTGATAGCTCGTTGGGCGTTTTTAGCCAAACATAGGGCGCGTTGATTCCTCCGTAGACTGCAATTCCGGCGATCGTCAATTGGTCACGAATGATGGCGGCGTTCTCCATATAAAAGTTGACCAATGCCTTGATTTGCGCTTGCCCTACTTCAGAGTAGACGGCTTCGGCTCCGCGCTGCACAATATAGGACACGCCATTAAATTTGGTTGATTGGCGACGGTTCCACAGCTTCCAGAGTTCGACATCAGAGCCATCGGCAGCTTTTGCGGTCAAAGTTTTGGGCACCACCGTCAAGGCGCATCGAGTGCCCGTAAAGCCCGCATTTTTGGAAAACGATCGGAACTCGATCGCACAATTTCTTGCCCCTTCAATCTCATAGATCGAGTGAGGCAGCTCAGGGTCACTAATAAACGCTTCGTAGGCAGCATCAAAGAAAATAATGGAGCCGTGAGCGTTGGCATAATCAACCCACGCTTTGAGATGCTCTTTCGTCGCAGTGGCTCCCGTGGGATTATTGGGAAAGCAGAGATAAATTAAATCCACCTTTTGCGAAGGAATCTGGGCGGTGAAGTTATTTTCTGCGGTGATTGGCAGATAGACAAACCCTTCATATTCACCCTTCTCGTTCGCTTCGCCCGTGTGACCTGCCATCACATTAGTATCGACATAGACGGGATAGACGGGATCGGTGACAGCGATCGTATTACTGTCGCCAAAAATATCGAGAATGTTGCCCGAATCGCACTTAGACCCATCGGACACAAAAATTTCAGACGCATCAATGTCGCAGCCGCGAGCCTGAAAATCGTGAGCGGCAATTTTTTCGCGCAACCACTCATAGCCTTGCTCAGGGCCGTAGCCTTTAAAAAGCGAACGATCGCCCATATCTTCGACAGCTTTGATCATGGCAGCGCGACAAGCTTCGGGCAACGGCTCGGTCACATCGCCAATGCCTAGACGAATAATCTTCGCAGCAGGATTTTCGTCAGCAAAAGCATTGACTCGCCGCGCAATTTCGGGAAACAAGTAGCCTGCTTTGAGTTTTAGATAGTTGTCGTTAATGGTTGCCATAGTCGGTGATAGAAAGGAGGTTTGAATCCCATTATTCCGCAGACAGACAACAGGGGCGAAATGGATCGCCAATTTAACGTCAGTTCGATGTGTTCTTTCGCTCCGTTCTTCAGCGCTTCAGCCCTAAATCCCCAAAATTGGGGGATTTAGGGGGCAGCCCGGATTTGCAACCGTGGCAAAAAGCTTCATCGAATTCACGTCAATTTAAAGTGATCGTATTGCTCAAGCAACGAAGCGTTTTTACGCCTTTGTGGAGGTGCCTAATTGCCAAGAAACCACTCACAATTGCAGTAGTCTCTAGCTGGAACGATCGTGAATCCGCGCTCCAACTACTGCCAGGTTGGTAAGTATGGGGAAATAAAAGGAAACTCTAATGTCAGATGCTCAATCAACTTATGTCAAAAATTTTAAGATTATTGTCATAGGAGCCTCAGCGGGTGGGGTCGAGGCGTTGACTCAACTGGTTCACTTGCTGCCTCCTGATTTAGCGGCGGCTGTTTTGATCGTGCTGCACTTTCCAAGCTATGGCACGAGTGTGCTTCCCGATATTCTCAGTCGAGCCGGGTCACTTCCGGCAAAACACCCCAAAGATGGCGAGGCGCTGCAAGCAGGACAAATTTATGTGGCACCGCCTGACTATCACCTAATGGTTGAGACAGGGCGGGTTTGTTTGAGCCGCACTCCTAAAGAAAATGGGCATCGACCCGCGATCGACCCGCTCTTTCGCAGTGCGGCCATGACTTATCAACAGCAAGTGATTGGGGTGATTCTCACGGGGCTGTTAGACGATGGCACCGCAGGTCTAGCAATGGTCAAACAAAAAGGCGGACTTACCATTGTTCAAGACCCAGAAGAAGCCTTATTTAATGGAATGCCGACCAGCGCGATCGCCAATGTCGCGGTTGATTATGTATTGCCAGTGAGTAAAATTGCAGGGGTGTTAGCCCGATCGCAACCCTCGATCGGGAATGGATCTATCGCTGATCAACGCGATCCCGAACTAGAAATTATTCAGCAAGATAAAGCGGCGGCAGAGCGAGGAGAGCCACAAAAAGAGCCGTCGGTTTTTACCTGCCCATCGTGTGGGGGTGTCATGTGGGAGCTAAACAGCGATGGGTTAATGCGCTATCGCTGTCATGTAGGTCACGTCTATTCGGTAGATAGTTTGGCAGTAGAGCAGTCTGATGCGGTTGAAAGTGCTTTATGGACAGCCGCCCGTGCGCTTGAAGAACGAGCGAGTTTGGCGAGGCGATTGGCTAACCAAGCACGTGCTAATAATCGATCTCTCTCTGCTGCTCAATTTATGCAGCGAGCAGATGAAGCGGCTCGACACGCGGAAATGATTCGTCACATCATCGAAATTGATAACGTCAAGATTGCCTTTAAGCCAGATAATCTAGCCCCGATCGAGTCACCTCAATCAACCGCATCACCTCAACAATCGGCGATCGAACAGTGATTGAGTGATACGGCAATCCGATTAGAGTGGTGCAAAAATAGCCTTCGGATTGAGATCTAGAAGCCTGTCGAATCAGTGAGGTGTGACTAACTTCTCCAACATACTGAAATTTATAGCGGACAAAGTTGTCTGTTGATACTTAGAATCTACCCTTGACTGTCATAGTAGTAATTGCTCTATCGTTCTATCGAGAGCAGATATCTGATATCGTGACAAAAAGCCACGGGGGGGAGCAGTGGAGTACTCGGATTCATCAACACAGGCAGAGCAACTCAAAACCATCGGGTCAAAGCTGAGTCATGAACGCGAGGCGCGATCGGTGGCTCTAGAAACAGTTGCAACAAAAACCTATATCCCGCTGCGTCTGTTAAGCGCGATCGAAGCAGGACGACTCGATCTATTACCAGAACCAGTTTTTATTCAGGGGTTTATTCGTCGCTATGCTGACACGCTGGGCTTAGATGGAACTGCCTTGTCAAAAGAATTTGCGATCGAGTCGCCCGTGCCGATCTATGAGGCAGAGCCGCCAGAACTCGAATCTACCGAAACTTTACCCCCCTCGTTTGAGCCTCCTCCCTGGCTCTATGTTCTGGGAGGCGCGATCGGGTTGGGCGCGCTAGGGCTGATTATCGCTAGCCTGATTAATCATTCTAAACCCGCTACACCACCAACTCCCAAGCCTGTGAGCGCTAACAGCACAGCCCCGCAAAAAGGGCCGTCAAAAGTAGCTGTAACGTCGCCTAGCTCGTCATCGGCACCAAGTCCTGGCGCTTCGCCTGTGGCAACCGGCCCCGTTGCGGTCAAGCTGGATGCAACCGAGGAAAGCTGGGTCGAAGTGGTGGTAGATGGCAAAGTTGCGTTTGATGGCACCTTGCCAAAGGGCACTCAAAAAACCTGGGGCGGACAAAAGCAAGTCGTGATTAGCTTAGGCAACGCAGGCGGCGTTTTGGTGTCTTATAACAACGGGGCAGCCAAATCTTTAGGAGCAACGGGCGATGTCGTGCAAAACGTGAAATTTCCACCGACTCCATAGGCTGACCGAAGTTTGACGCGTCCATAATGAGAATAGAACTTTACATTGCTTCATCATGGCGCGAGATCTAAGAGGATTCATCAAACAGCTTGAGCAACGGGGGCAATTGCGCCGAGTTAGCGCCCCTGTTGACTCAGATCTAGAGATCGCTGAGATCGCCAATCGGATGTTGCAGCGTGGCGGCCCTGGCTTGCTGTTTGAGAATGTCAAAGGCTCTCCCTACCCCGTCGCGATCAACCTCTTAGGAACCGTCGAGCGAGTTTGCTGGGCAATGAATATGGAGTCTCCGCAAGAATTGGAGACGCTAGGCAAAAAGTTGGCGTTGCTCTATCAACCCAGACCGCCCAAAAAAGTCTCTCAAGCGATCGACCTGGGCAAAGTTTTGTTTGATGTCTTGCGGGCAAAACCCGATCGAGATCTCTTTCCGCCCTGTCAGCAAGTGGTGGTTAAAGGCGATGACGTAGACCTGACGACGCTGCCGATGCTGCGTGTCTATCCTGGCGATGCGGGTAAGGTGATGACCCTGGGATTGATGATCACCAAAGATCCCGAAACCAAAATCCCAAATGTGGGCGTATATCGCTTGCAGTTGCAGTCTAAAAACACGATGACAGTGCAATGGCTCTCGGTGCGTGGGCCGACTCGACATTTGAGAAAAGCGGCGGCGATGGGACAGGATCTAGAAGTGGCGATCGCGATCGGAGTCGATCCGCTCGTGATTTTGGCAGCCGCGACTCCCGTTCCGGTCGATCTCTCTGAGTGGCTATTTGCCGGACTCTATAGCGGGTCGGGCATTCATCTAGCCAAGTGCAAAACCGTTGATTTAGAAGTGCCTGCCACCTCCGAAATCGTGTTAGAAGGCACTGTCACACCAGGAGAAGTCGGAGTAGATGGCCCGGCAGGCGATCACATGGGCTATTACGGCGGTGTGAACGAGAAAGCGCCGCTGTTTCGATTTCACTGCATGACTCATCGTAAAGATCCGATTTATCTGACGACGTTTAGCGGTCGTCCGCCCAAAGAAGATGCGATGATGGCACTCGCACTCAATCGCGTCTACACGCCCATTCTCAGACAGCAGGTGCCCGAAATTGTTGATTTCTTTTTGCCAATGGAGGCATTAAGTTATAAGGCAGCCGTGATCTCGATCGACAAAGTTTATCCCGGTCACGCCCGACGAGCCGCGTTAGCATTTTGGAGCGCACTGCCGCAGTTTAGCTACACAAAATTTGTGATTGTGGTTGATAAAGACATCAACATTCGTGATCCAAGAGCGGTAGTTTGGGCAATCACTTCAAAAGTTGACCCCGCTAGAGATGTCTTCATCCTGCCAGATAACCCGTTCGACTCACTGGATTTTGCGACCGAAAAGCCTGGTTTGGGCAGCAAGATGGGCATTGATGCGACAACGAAACTGTATCCAGAAACCGATCGCCCGTGGGCTGCGCCGTTGGTGTCTGACCCTGATGTAGCGGCAATGGTCGATCGCCGCTGGGCGCAATATGGGCTGGCAGATTTAGAGCTTGGCGAAGTCGATCCAAATCTCTTTGGTTATGACATGAAAGTCTAGAGTCGGGTATTCCCCCAATGAGTCGTAGTTTCACCCGATCGGATGATTACCCTTTTTTCTTGAAAAACTGTATGATTGGATACAGAAGGAAAAACGTTCATCCCCTCTCGCAAATCAGAGGAGACGGAAGTAAGGGATATTCCTGAAGGAACGCGCTTCTCTTCACCCAACAAAACAAATTTTTGGAGAAGCGACCCATGAAACTGATTTATCGTGGCAATACCTACGACTACGACCCAACCCAATTTAGACCCGACAATGCTGGACGACCTGTCAAGTCTGCGCCGCGGCTTCAAGCACCCTACACATTGATGTATCGCGGAGAGACCTATCACGTCGATCCGACTGTTCCCCAAACTCAATCATCTCTACCCAGAGCCTATGATTTGATCTATCGTGGGTCAACTTATCACGTCGATCGTGATGCTCAAGGCAATCTGACCGCCTTGACGCAATCGGCAAATGCACCTCGATCGAAGGCCATTTCTGCAAGAGTGTCTCAGCGAGAAGTGAGTCAATTGCATCAGGCAAACCTGTTAAGCAATCTGCAACGTCGCTTGCAGTCCGCTCAAGAGCGGGGCGATCAATCGTTGCTTGATTTGTTAGAAGCAGAGCGCAAGCAAATCACGACGGGACATTAATCCGATATAGAGTTGTCCTCATAAAAACGTAGGAGCTTTCTGTGGAGAGTTCTTACGTTTTTTGTTAGTGAACTAGATTGTGAATGATTAGCCAACTCGATGTTCAACAATCAGCATCACTCCTTGAAACACTCCCTCGATCGAGAACGATTGAGTCGTGCGGATGCGCTGATTGGGTTGGACTAAGTTAATCGTTTCAGTCGCCAAAATTTTGCCCGTTGCTTTGTCGCAAATGTCAAAGACCAGCAGATGATCGGCGACTTCTTGCGCGATCATTGAGTAGTTAGAAAAAGGCGGGTCGGAGCTTTCGATCGTGACTCTGCCCGTTCCAGTCACTCGACCCACAAAATTCTGAGTGACTTTCTTACCATCAGGAAATTCGTGTTCGTTGGTTTGAATCCATTGATTGTCGATAATCTGCTGCGTTAATAAGCCCGTAAATCGCGTTGTTTCTTGGGCGTTGTGATCGATTCTGATCCAATCACCTTGCCAAACGCCTACGTGCTTTGGAAAGACGGCAAAATCTTTTAATTGGGGTTGACTATTGATCGATTCCATACGCTAAAGTTCACAAACCCATTAATTGACAGGAAAGCAGCATTTATTTTGCTCGATCGCATCATCCTGAATAGAGAGCAAACGGCTGAATAGGAACCATTGCGTGCAGTCGGGTTAGCCGCACAGAAGGCGGCGCAAACATAAAAACGTCTTTCCAGATGCGGCTCTGATGACCGTTGATCGCATAGACCGCTCCTGCTAAAAAATCGACAGCGCGTTGAGCTTCGCTGGGCGATCGCATCTTGGCGCATTTGAGAATTAAAACCTTTTGAGCCAGCAATGCATCCACGGCTTGAGGAATCTCTTCAAACGATAAAGGCTCTAGCACTACACATTCTTGAACAGAGTTTGCGATCGCGGGAATTGCAAGATTATTGGGCGATCGAGCGGATTCGTTAGTCTGGTTGAGTAGCTCAAATCCAGCTTCGTCTGAGAAGTCAGGAGTATTCTCATCCTCAAAATTCTCATGCCCCCAAAGACTAACCGCTTCAGAAAACTGCCTGAGAAGACGCATAATTTACCACTGGCTGCAAATTTCAGTACCTTTGTTCTTAGTATAGTCCGATTAGAGCGGTTCCGTCAGGCTCTTAACAAGCTGAACCACAGACCGTGAACGACTTCTATCATTAGACAGTAGACAACTACAAAACCGTCGCTCTTTCTCAAAAGAATTAAAGCTGGGCACTCTAAATCGGCAACCCGATCAGTTAAGTTTGCAGCAAGTAACGATTGCGAATTACGATAGGAGTCTGAGAGAGCAACTCAAGATATTTACCCCACCCTTTGCCGTGATTCAGCAGTTAGAACCCGCCCATCGTGTCGAGCATCAACCCCTTGTCGGAGCGTCTCTGACTGAGTTAACCGAGTGGGTCAAGCAGCAGCAGCAGCCCGCTTATCGAGGAAAACAACTGCACCAGTGGATCTATCAGAAAGGGGCACGATCGCTGAGTGATGTTTCAGTGTTTCCTAAGTCTTGGCGTGAAAATCTCGCTGATTATCCGATCGGGCGATCGCAGATTCACTTTCAGGCACCTGCGTTAGACGGCACGATCAAGTTCTTGCTGAAGCTCTCAGATGGTCAAATTGTCGAAACGGTTGGCATTCCGACTGAGAAGCGGTTAACGGTCTGCGTGTCTTCTCAGGTGGGCTGCCCGATGGCGTGTGATTTTTGTGCGACTGGCAAAGGTGGCTTTAAGCGCAACTTAGAACGGCACGAAATTGTTGATCAAGTGCTAACGGTGCAAGAGGTGTTTCAGCAGCGCGTCAGCAATATCGTGTTTATGGGCATGGGCGAACCGCTCTTGAACACCGATAATGTGTTGGGAGCCGTGCGATCGCTCAATGAAGATGTGGGCATTGGGCAACGGTTGATCACAATCTCCACGGTTGGGATTCCGGGGAAGATTCGTCGTTTGGCTGAAGAGCAGCTTCAAGCAACACTGGCGGTTAGCTTACACGCCTCCAATCAAGCGCTACGGACACAGTTAATTCCGAGTGCTCGTCAATATCCTTTAGAAACGCTGCTCAGTGAATGTCGCGAATATGTCAAGCTGACGGGGCGGCGAGTGTCATTTGAATATGTTTTGCTAGCAGAATTAAATGATTGTGTCGAACACGCGATCGAGCTTTCTGAACACCTGCGCGGGTTTCAAAGTCATGTGAATTTGATCCCTTACAATCCGATTAGTGAGGTCGATTATCAAAAGCCAGATCCGCGTCGCATTCAAGCGTTTGTGAACACGTTGAAGGAGCGGCACATCGCGGTGAGTGTCCGTCGTCCGCGCGGGTTGGAGGCAGATGCGGCTTGTGGGCAGTTACGGGCATCTCAGGCGATCGCTTGAAGCTTGAATTTGCTGATTAGCCAACGCTGAGACAAAAATTTAGGGATGCCCGATCGACATCCCTAAAAAATTAATGGATATTAAATGAGTGACTAGCGTCGGGCATAGATTCCGGGTGCATAAGCTTCGATGACGTTACCAGTCTCCGAGCAAGTGATCATTAAGTAATCGCAGGTAGGGCACTGAGTTCGGGTGAGCCGATTACTTTCTAGATAGTGCCGTTCAGCATGACTGCCACAGTTGGGACATCGAACACATTGAACTGTCTGCATTTTAAAGCCCTCTACCTTATCAAAATTTGACGAAAAAACTAAAAATCAATGAGAGACTCATAAGTCTACAGAGTGAAAACAAAAGGTGTCTAAAGCTACTTAAGTAATCGATTTGGTATCGCTGTGAGCGCTATTTGTCTCTCTCGATTATGGTCAGTATTGATGGAGATCAACTTTTTATTTGCGCTCAGTTTAACCTTAAAGCAAAATGGGGATCACCTGCCTAGAGAGTGATCCCGGTTCTGAACGCTTTTATTATCACTAAGGATTTTGACAGGCAGAAGATGCCGGGGCTTGAGTCTCAATCACAACTTCTTTAACATTGGGCACTTTGATCAGTTGAGTGACGGTGAGTTTTGCTCGATCGTTGGCTTGTAGCAAAATTCCGTTTGTGCAAGCAGCATCTTTGACCTTTTTAAGGGCTTCTTTTTGCGCCAAAGACTGAAGATTTGGGGCAACGTCGGGCCCAAGTCCTAGCAGCCCTCGGTTATAGTCATAGACTTTGGAGCGATTGACATCAATTTTGCTATCGAGAATCTTGGGTGGAGGTAGGCGCAGCCGCAGCGTTTCACCCACCATCTCAACGCTTTCAGGTGTGAGAACGCTTAAATCAACCCCGGCTCTTACCTCTCCATAGGCGATATAGAGTAGCCGAGTTGTGCCGACCACAAATCCGCCGACAGTGGCATCTTGTTGAGTCGGGATCACCGCCTCCATTGTGAAGACAGCGGTCGTGAGTTCACTGGCGTTGCGAATTTGTTGAATGACGACCGATCGGGTTTCAACTTTAGGCTGAGACGGCGGCGGATTGAGAAAACTCTGAACGCGGTTAAACCAGCGATCGCCTGATCGTCCTGCTCCTATGACGGCAACACCTGCCAGCATCAGGGCACTGCCTGTCAGCATCAATCCTATATTTTTGAAGACTACAAACCCGTTTGTTGCCCGCTTTTGGCGATTTTTTCCCCGCATCTGCCTGCCCTCAACGCCAATCACCCTGAATTGTAGCTGTTTAGTATAGTCTCGAACAGTTATCAAAGTATTTATAGGGGTTATCTGATTGATTTTATTGCCCAAAGAAACCCTCTGGTGCCGCAAAGCTGTTCGGGTGCCAGATGCGAATTCCATCGCTGCTGCTGCTGATTACGGTGTTTCCGTTTAAGCCAAAGGTGACAGACAGCCCACTATAAGAGGAGCCGCGCAGCATTCCTAAATAATCTTCGATGTCGGGTTGCCAAAATTGCATGGTGCCTCCTACAGCCGCCACGAGGGTTTGCCCATCTGGGGAGAGCGCTAAGTCAGAAGCCCCGATGCCAAAAGTGTGTAGCAGCATTCCAGAGGTGACTGACCAAAGTTTCATGCGGCTGCTGCCCGTCAATAGAGTTTCTCCATCTCGGCTAAAGGTGAGCGCTGTTAGATCTCCAGAGTTGACGGTCTGCAAAAGCTGTTTGGTGCTGACACGCCAGAGATAAGTTTTTTGCTTGCCAGCCGCCAGAAGTTCGCTGTTGGGGCTAAACGCGATCGCGACCACAGGTTGATCGCCGATGGTGTCTTGCCACTCTTGGGCGGCTAAGTTCCACAACTGCACCCCCGGACGGCTTAGGGTGCCATCTGCCCACTTAATTAAACGACTTCCACTGGCCAAAGTCTGTCCATCTGGGCTAAAGGCGATCGTGGTTGCCCGTCCAGAATATAAGGTTTTTAATAGCTGGCCCGTTTCTAGATTCCATAGCTTGATGGTGCGATCGAGGCTGGCACTGGCTAAGGTTTGACCGTCGGGGCTAATGGCTAATGCACTCACCCAATCGCGATGACCTGATAGCGTGCGCTGTTTTTTCCCAGTTTCCAGGTTCCACAGGTGAATGATGTCGTGAGTGCTACTGGCCAAAATCTTGCCGTCGGGACTGACCGTAATTTTGGTTGTTTGTTCGGTAGTTAAGGATTGATGTTGGGAATAGCACACCAAGCCATCAACATAAGAAGGAATGCAGACTCGATTGGAGACTCTCGCGGCGATGCTTTTGTCTAGCAAAAAATAAGCGCCGACGAGCAATGCCACGATCGCGATGATTCCGACTCCTCCTAAAATTAGGTGTTTTTTTTGACTCACGATCGCATCTCTTAAACTGTCTTTACTGACCCTTTGTTTAAGCTAATGGTGCCATGCTTGACAGGGGTTCTGCCACAAGTGAGATAACGGGTCTAAAATCTTGATGATATGCTCAAACAAATTTATTCAATAAAGTACACAATTTCGTGAAAAAAGCTGGAGTACTAATCGCGACGGCACTGCTTTGCGCTACTTATTTGAGCATTGCACTCGTTGATCTAGGTCTAGATAAATTTCACTATATTCTCGCGGGTGGCAAAAAATTTGCGACGTTTCCAAATGTTGCCAGTCAAATTGCTATTGGTGGCAGCTATCTAGCGCTGGCAATTATTTATCTCGTTTGGTTTTTTAACGCCGATCGCCGCGCTCCGGTTTTAAACTTTGGCGACATTCTGCAAAAGACTGCCGTCTTCTGGGTGATTGCATTAATCGCTTACCCGTTAGGCAATGATATCTATCTTTATCTGCACTCAGGGTTGATGGATCTGAGCGGGGTCAACCCATTTATCGCTCGTGCAGGGTTGTTTGCCTCTGAGCTGTCGCCCTTTGTAGACTGGGGGCAAACCTCCACTTACGGCCCGGTTTCACAGTTTTTGTTTAGGATATCCGCCGCGATTCTCTCGATTCATCCGATTCTGGCAATTTACAGTTTCAAAGTTTTTTGCTTGGCATTGCATCTTTTTAACGGTTATATCATCTGGCGACTGTTGCCCCGTCAAGAAAGCGAATCATTTTTCAACCGCGATCGGATTGCGATCGCCTATCTCGTTCACCCGCTTTTGTTAATGGAGCAGGTCGGCTCGGCTCATATTGATGTATTGATTTCAACGAGCGCGATCGTCTTAGTGGCCAGTCTTGCCAAACAGCGTTATTGGATTTCGATTGTGGCATTGTGGGGCGGGTTTTTGTCAAAAACAATTCCTTTGATTTGGGTGCCTTTAGTCACGCTTTTTTTGATTAGACAACGCCAGTGGAAACTGCTGCTTGACACCACACTAGCCTCGTTAGGGTTGATTTTAGTGCTGAGTGCGTCACAGCTTCCGGGGTTTAACGCCTGGAGTAGTTTGCTCAACCCTGGGGTAGCGGGACAGTTTCAAGCATCGCTGCTGACGATCGCTCGATTTGGACTCGATCTCGTGCGAATCTTTATTCCTGGCTCGATCGGCAGGAGTCAGCAGCAAACGATTCTTTTGATCGTGACTTATCTGACCTTGCTGGGGTTTGCTGGATTTTATGGGGCAACCCTCTGGCGCAGCTATCGACAGTGGAACTATTCGCAGCCTGACCTGGTTGAAGATATTGGCTGGGTGACTTTGGTGCTGCTGCTGTTTGCGACTCCGTGGTTGATGCCGTGGTACGCCTCGATCGGGCTGACGATCGCCGCGCTGATTCCCCAGGCTCGGCTGTTTGGGTTAACGAGTCTGGCATTTGGGCTGTCGAGCAGCGCTCAATATTTACTGCAAGGGCACAGCGCTTTAAAGGCTTTGGTGTCGATCGGCATTCCGCTAGTGGTGTTGTTGATTGGGTCGAGAGCGTTGAGGGTGAGTGCGATCGCAGATCTCCCCCAGCTTGAGCCATCAAAAGTCGAGCCGCCGTCAGAATTGAAGGATCACCTCAAAACCTAAAGCCGTGATCAAAGTTGCTGAAGTTACGTCAGTCCGACGAGTTTTTTCACTTCGTTGTCGGCGGCTTCTGCCCCCTAAATCCCCCATTCTGGGGGACTTTGAACCGGAAATCTTGGGGGATTTAGGTAGCTCTCCCGAATTCACAATTGTAGCCAATCACTTCTGTCGAACTGACGTTAAAGGTGGTTAATTAGCCAATCGTGAACGACTTGAGACACTTGATCGGCGACCTCATCTAACTCGTGTTTCGCTTCTGGATAGAGAATTAACCGTTTGGGTTCTTGAGCGATCGCGTAAATATATTCCGAACATCGAGGAGAAAGCACATGATCGGCTGTGCCGTGCAGCAACAGCAGAGAACACCGGGGAGCCAGTTGAGCCGCTGGGGCCGTCCCATAACTTTGACTCGCGAGGGTGATCACGGTTTGCACGATCGCAGAGAGAGCCGCCGCTTGAATCACAACCGCACCGCCAAACGAGTGCCCAATCAAGGCGATCGCGGGGATGTTTTCTTGGGCTAAAAATGCGATTCCAGCCAGGGTGTCGAAAACGGCTTCTTCTAAAATGGTCGAATAGCGATAGCGAATGCGTAGAGATGAGATGCCTGACGGTTGCAGCGTTTGATACAGTTGCGGATATAAGCCATCTGCGGGAGTGTCCCAGCCGCCTCTGACTCCGCCGACCCAGATTGCTCCAAGGCGGGCGCGTTCAGCCGAATAATAGCGACCTTGAATCTCGCCACGATCGGTCAACAGCGTCATCGATTGATAGTCATTTTGCTGAAGTTCTCGCCACTCGTCCAAAATCTCGGTTTGCGAAAGGGCTTTGAGATGTAGTTGCACGATCGGGTGCCTCTCAAATAGGAAGGATTGATAGGCGTTGCAGACTGATATAATCTATTGCCATCTGTAGGTTAGACGCGATCGTGCGGTGTGGCTTCTCTCTAAAGCTTAGTTATCAATGAAGTGGACCCGTCAGCTTTGATACAGTCGTTAAGCAACTCGGCTCACTTGGCTTGTTCTTCCATCAACAAAATTACCCCTCGCACTTGCTCATCGCCAATTAAGGGAGTGCAGGTTATCTGACATTTGAGCGATCGACCGCGACGATTAATCGCTGGCAGCGTCACCTCGTTGAGCGGCTCAGAAATTCCATTTAGGCAGTTGCGAATATGGACGCGCAGTTGTTCAACTGGCAGCCCAATTTCTAAATTTAAAAAGTGTTGCCCCAGCACTTCTACTGCCCGCAGCCCCCACCAGTCTTCAGATTTTTGGTTCCAGATTTGCACACGCAAGTCTCGATCGAGCACCACTACACTTCCTTTGAGACTGGTCAAAATCGATTCTAAAAAGTGATTGGATTGGTTGAGTTCTTCACTTCGTCGCTGAAACTCATCATTTACGGTCTGCAATTCTTCATTAGTAGATTGCAGTTCTTCATTCATCGTTTCTAGTTCTTCATTGGTGGATTGCAGTTCTTCATTAGTGGTTTCTAATTCTTCATTCATGGATTGCATCTCTTCATTGGTGGTTTCTAGCTCTTCATTAGTGGATTGGAGTTCTTCATAAGCCACCACCACTTCTTGATTTGAGTGCTCGACTTCTTCTTGCAGTCGCTTATGGCGAGTCATGTCAAGAAAAGAGATGCTAACACCGAGCCGATTGCCTGCCACGTCAGTCAAAAGGGCCACCTGAATATCGAAATAGCTGGTTTCACCTTCTATCGAGTGCCATGTCACATCGCGCACATAAACTATTTTTTGACCGCGATACACCTCTTCAAGGCGCGATCGTAGCTCGATGGGGCGATCAGAAATTTCTAGATCTTGAAAGGGGCGACCAATATGGCGGGGCGAAATGCCAAACAGCGATCGTGCTCGTGCGTTTGCTAAGGCGAGATTGCCATTGAGATCGGTGATGATGCGTGAGATCGGTCCATTATCAAACGCCGCTTCTCGCAGCCGCACATGAGTAGACAGCGGAGTCGTGATCGATCCCCCACTGATGGGGTTAATTAAGGTCAGGCGATCGCGCAACATCACCCTGGCAATTTTTGTAAAAACCCGGTAAGACAAATCGATCGGTGTAAACATCGTGACGTTGTTGAGCAGCATTTCTGCTTTGCCCAGAAATAGATAGCCGCCATCGCGCAAGGCAAAGTGAAAGCGCGTCAAAATCTTTGCCTGAGTCTCTGCGTTGAAATACATCAAGGTGTTGCGGCACACCAGCAGATCGATTTTAGAGATCGGCGCGTCTTGAATTAAATCATGGCGACCAAAAATCACAGACTGGCGCAAGTCTTTGCGAAACACGTAGCTGCTGACTTCGCCATCGGTTGGCGAGACGATCGGCTCAAAATAATTTGCCAACGAGTCGGGGGGCACATTCGCCACTTCTCTCGCGGTGTAGGTTGCTTGACGCGCATGATAAAGCGCCTCTTCATCGACATCGGTGGCATAGATCTTTACCCGTTGCATCTGCTCGGCTCCTAGCAGGTCTGTAAAGGCCATTGCCAGACTATAGGCTTCTTCACCACTAGCGCAGCCTGCACTCCAGATCCGAATCGGCTCGTCTGGCTCTTTTTGGGCAATGATGCGGGGCAAGACTTCGCTGCTCAAAAAGTCCCAAAAGGGGCGATCGCGAAAGAAGGTGGTGACGTTGATGAGCAGCGTGTTAAACAGGTGCAAAAATTCTTCTGGATGCACCTCTAAATAGTCTAAATATTCGCTGTATTGCTTAATGTTGATGGTTTGCATTCGGCGCTGCACCCGACGGCTCAGACTTGAGCGCTTATAGCCAGTAAAGTCAAACCCACGGTTATGCTTGAGGTAGTTTAGCAAGGCTTCAAACTGCAAGTCGATCTCTGGAGAAGTCATCAGGTTGGAATCAGCTACATTCTCAGTTCATTATTTAATGCTAGAACCGATTTGCAAAGTGATTGCAGGAATATACCCTAAGTGAAGGGTGGGATGGGCATCTTGCCCGTACAGGCTGGAAGCCTGTTCCACTCTGACAACTAAAAGGGATTGCTATAGTTGACCCATGCCACAGGGCACTAATCTAACGCCAGTTCGACGAGTTTTTTCGCTTCGTTGTCAGCGGCTTCTGCCCCCTAAATCCCCCAAAATTGGGGGACTTTGAACCTAAATTCTGGGCTTAAAGTCCCCCAAAATGGGGGATTTAGGGGGCTTCCAAATTCACAACCGCAGCGAAAAGATTCTGTCGAACTGACGTTAATCTAGATTCTTCCTTCAGAATGACCCGAAAATTCGATAATCAAGGCAAAATCTACAGGCAGAGTCATTGGGCGAAGTATTCGCGTTTTTATGCAAATTGATCACATTCATTTTTATGTAGAAGATGCTCGTCAATCGCGAGACTGGTTTATTCAAAAAATGGGCTTCTACTCGATTCCAAACGAGTTTTGCTTTACGATCGCCCCTTCTAATCACACGCATATCGAAGTTGTTGCTAACGGCTCGATCTATCTAGTTTTCTCCGCCCCGCTTAACGATTTCAGTCCTGTCTATCAGTTTTTAAGCGCCCATCCTCCCGGAGTCGTGGATGTGGCATTTGGGGTGGAGGATGTCGAGACTGTAATGAAGCGGGCGATCGCGCAAGGAGCCAATGTCCTTCAACCCCTTCAGACTCAAGGAAGCCTGAAATGGTCCCAGATCGCCGCATGGGGAACGCTAAGACATACACTGGTTGAGCGGCAGGCGAATTCATTAATTGTGGGCAAGACATCAGATAACGCGCTCAATGTCACCTTTAGCCGCATTGATCATGTCGTTCTAAATGTGGCTTTGGGCGATTTAGAACGAGCCGTTGATTGGTATGAAACCGTTCTTGGCTTTGAGCCTCAGCAGATGTTTGCGATTAAAACCGATCGCTCCGGTCTGTGTAGCCGCGTCATGCGCTACCCCAATAGCCGGGTGCAGTTGCCGATCAACGAGCCGACCTCAAACAATTCTCAAATTCAAGAATTTTTAGACCTGAATCGGGGCGCAGGCGTGCAGCACATTGCCATTCACACCGAGAATATTGTGGATGCGATCGCGCAACTCCGTCACGCAGGTTTATCGTTTTTGAATGTGCCTGCCACTTATTACACTCAGTTGCGGCAGCGTCTTGATTGTGCGCTTTCTGAGTCGCAGCTAAACGCGATCGCAGCCCAACAGATTTTAGTTGATTGGCAATCAGATCTGCCCGAAGCGGTTTTGCTGCAAACCTTTACTCAGCCTGTTTTTGAGCAACCGACCTTCTTTTTTGAATTAATCGAGCGCCACACTTATCAAGTCGCCGATCGTCTGCATCAGGCCCAAGGATTTGGGGAGGGCAATTTTAGGGCGTTGTTTGAAGCGATCGAGCGAGAACAGTTAAAGCGAGGCAGCTTAAAATCTTAGCATTCAACGCCGATCGCGTTCTAAGTCATAAATTGCTTTTTCCCAATACCAATCTTCTGACCTACCGGGGTGTTTGAGTTTTAGCTGTGCAACGAGATCGGTGATGATTTTGCGATCGTAGCTGACCAGTCGCCTCAATTGGTCTTGAACTTGGGGACTGATTCGCCCCGACGAGACGGCAGGTGGTTGGCGACTCGTCGGGGCATTTGTCGCTGTATATCGCCGCTCAGGAAGTTTAATCTGCTGGATTGCCTTTAACATCGACTGTTGCATCGCTGAATTTCCCTGCTGAAAAAACAGTCGGGCTGCCAATTGATAGTTTTCTGACGCGTAATCAGGGTTGCCCATTTTTTCTAAAACTTGTCCTCGCGCTGCGTAAGCCTCGGCATCGTCGGGATCGATTTGAATCGCCCAGTCCAAATCTTCGATCGCACCTGCAAAATCTCCGCGTCGTGCCTTATCGCTGGCTTGGTTGATAAATTCGCCAATCTCGATCGGGGCAGATGACTGAGCCAACTGATCGGGTGATTTGGGTTTAAGCTGTTGCGCGATCGCCATGCAGCGCCGACAGTTTGCCGCGTCTTTTTGCTCTAAATAAAGTTCAGCCGCTTTTTTGTAATGAACGATCGCTTTGCCGATCTGAGCCTTTCGCTGCCAAAGATTGCCCAGCAGATTATAAGCCCCAGCATGATTGGCATTGAGACGAATCACCTGTTCGGCATCGGCGATCGCGGCTTGCAGAACACCTTGATTGAGATAGGTCAAACTTCGAGCAAAATAAAAACGGGTGTTGTTAGCATCAAGTCGGATTGCGGTGGTGTAGTCGGTGATCGCCCCGGTCAAATCATTGAGCTTAAACCGGGCAAGCCCACGATTATAGTAGGCTTCGGTGAAATCTGGCTGAGTGGCGATCGCCTGATCAAACGCTTGGAGTGCTCCCTGATAGTCTTGTGCATCTGCTTTTGCAATGCCCTGTTGATAAAACGATTCACTCATGATTAAGCACTTACCACAGAGGAGTTCTTTTTATACAATTTAGTTATCAGCACAAAGGAGAGGAGCGAATATCAATTGTACAAAAATAACAACGTCAGATGATGAGAGCAAACTAGTTACCATCGCGTTATTTGAGGACATTCATGAAGAAAAAGACCGACAGGGCATGGATGAAATTGATTTTTCTTTGTTGTGTGACGCTCTTAGTAGTTTTAGGTTGCGTGTGGCGATCGACGGTTTCAGCCGACCCGCTGCGAGGTGCGTGTAAGTTGAGACAAACTTTTCATGACGAGTTTAATGGCAAGTCGCTTGACTCCTCAAAGTGGACGACTCGATTTTGGTGGGGCGACGGAAACATTAAAGACGGATCGCTCAACTACTATACAGACGAGAATGTGTCGGTCAGTAGAGGAGCCGCTCACATCAAAGTTGAAAAGAGAGCCGCTGGGGGCAAGCCGTATGCAAGCTCATTGATCAGCACCTATGGGAAATTTGCCCAAACCTACGGATATTGGGAAGTTCGCACCAAGATTGTTTCAGGAGATGGGCTGTCAGCTTTTTTTGCTACTGGAGCAGCCGATCGTTCATGGCCCCCGGAAATTGATGTGTTTGAAGTTCCGCAGCAAGAGCGGAAGGTGTTCATGACCAATCACTATGGCGCGAACAAATCGAATGAAGGGACGTGGGAGAGTCCGGTTGCTCTCAGTCGGGACTACCATACTTATGGAGTGCTGTGGAAACCAAACCTACTAGTTTTTTATATCGACAGTCGAGAACGATGGCGAACCACGATCGGGATACCCACTAAAGCCCTTTATCCGAGCATTGGTGCCGCAACCTGTGGCGGTTGGTGTGGTGATGTGTCGAAGGCTAAGTTGCCTAGAGTGATGGATATAGACTATTTCCGCGTGTACTCTGAGGACTGTTCGAGGTCAACTCCAGCTCCTACCCGACGGTAACAACAGATTTGAGAAAAATGAGCCATTGTACGCGATGTGCGGCTAAGAACCCTCACCCCAAACCCCTCTCCCACAGGAGAGATGCTCTCAAGCGATCTCTGGTTCCCTCTCCGGCGGGAGAGGGCTGTTTTTAGGCGGTTTTAGGAAAGTCGCACATCGCGTCATCGTCTAAAGTTTTTCTGACTTTGCTTTGAGTTTCGCCGCAGTTCTGAGAATTTGTCCTGCTAAAACTGCGGCTCCAAATCCATTGTCGATATTGACTACGCCGATGCCTGCTGCACAGGAGTTGAGCATTGTCAACAAGGGTGCGAGTCCATTAAAGCTAGCGCCATAGCCGACACTGGTGGGCACGGCAACGATCGGGCAATCTGCCAACCCTCCTACTACGCTGGGCAATGCGCCTTCCATGCCTGCGACAACAATCAGCACGTCAGCATCATTCAATACGTGCAGGTTATTCAACAATCGATGAATTCCGGCGACTCCAACATCCCAAAGTCGCTGCACACCAAAGCCATAAAGCTCGGCAGTGACAGCGGACTCTTCGGCAACGGGGAGGTCGGCGGTTCCGGCTGAGAGAATGCCGATCGTTCCGGGGATTTGGGGTTTGTGGTCTGGAGATGGGGGTGATTTTAAAGCACAGATTCGGGCAGTAGCGTAGTAGTGAACATCGGGCACGATCGCTCTAATCGCGCCATAAACGTCAGGTTCGATGCGGGTTGCCATGATCACCGAGGTGCGGTTTCGCATCGCTTCCATAATTTGGGCAATCTGCTGGGGAGTTTTTCCGGGGCCCCAAATCACTTCAGGAAAGCCTGTCCGCAGGGCGCGATGGTGATCGATATGGGCAAAGTCTCCGACGCGCTCATAAGAGAGATGTTTGAGTTTGGCGATCGCGTCTTCTGGGCTAATGTCTCCTAGAGCAACCGAGTTGAGCAGGGTTTTGAGGGCTTCAGGTTGGGTCATTTTGAACCGGGGCAGAGGGCATTTTGGGGTTTGTTAACGTGAATTCGATGAGATTTATCGCTTCGTCAAGAGCGGCTTCTGCCCCCTAAATCCCCCAGAATGGGGGATTTAGGGGGCGCGATGGACTGGTAACGAAGTCGTCGAATTCACGTTTTGTCAGTCAACCCGATCGTTCTCCTTTCATTTTAAGTTCGTCGAGGTTCCAAAGCCCAACTGGGCAAACTCAATCAGAATTGCGGAGTTGCATCAAGATGTCTAAGCAGGCTCCGGTAGTTAGACTCTGAGAGTCGAGGGCTTGAGCCGTTTGCCAACAGACGATCGCGCGATCGAACATTCCTTGCAGTGCCCACAGTTGTCCGGCTAACGCATGAAATTCTGCTTGCTGATGATGGAGCGAGATCGCCTGGTCATTTTGAGCGATCGCCTCCGCATATTGACCAGCTTCGAGCCGTTGAATCGCCTGCCGATGATGCCAAACCGCTTGATCTCGAACCTGAATTAGGGGAGAAAGATCAGCCCCACAACGGCGACAGAGAACCGCAGGAGGTCGGTAACTTGCATGGCACACGGGGCATTTCATCGGCTATGAATCTGTATTAGTGCTGACGTAGTAGAGAAATTCTTCTAGCTCTTCCTGAAGTTTTGAAATGGCGAGGTCGTAATCGTTGGAGATCGCGGTTTGAAGTTGCCCAATTAGCGTTTGTAATTCTTCAGATTGTTCTTCGTCTAGCGTTTCTAACGTTTGTTGGGCGCGATCGAGCAGATCTGCTAAATCAGGATCGATCGTTTCAGCATCCGTGATCTCCCGCGACTGGATTGAGATCGTTTCATCACTTTCAAATAACGCTTGTAGGTCTTCTCTGGCCTGGTTTAGTTCGTGACTAGAAAGCCGATGAACCGCAGCATTGTTCACCACTAAACTGCCTTGTTGACCTTTGCCTTTTTCAGTTGCCGTGACGGTGAGAATGCCGTTGATGTCAAAGTCAAAATGCACCTCGACTTGCAGACTTCCGGCAGGCTGAGGCGGCAGTCCTTCCACCATAAAAGCACCGAGGGGAACGTTTTCTTCAGCGATTGTGTTCTCTCCCTGAAACACTTCAATTTCAACCGAGGTTTGGCGATCGGCAGCCGTCGAGTAAACCTGAGAACGAGAAACCGGAACGACACTGTTGCGAGGAATAATCACGCTAAAGAACCCTGGCATCATGCCCATTGGCGTAGTGATTACGGCGGCAACGCCTAATGAGTAAGGGCTGACATCGACCAAAATTGCATCGACATTTTCTCCAACTCTCACCCCAGCTTGAATCGCTGCACCCAAGGCAACGCACAAATCTGGCTGAACGCCATCGGTTGGAGCTTGTTCAAGATGCTCTTCAATCATCTGTTGGACGAGGGGAATGCGGGTTGAGCCACCAACGAGAATGATCCGATCGAGGTCTTCAGCGTCGAGTTTGGCATCGGAGAGGGCGCGATCGATCGCCTCTAATGTTTCATCAAGTAAAGGACGAATCAGCGCTTCAAAATCGGTGCGGGCAATCTCGGTTTCCAGGTGCAGGGCGGTCTTGCCTTTGCTGCTCAAAAACGCTTCTCTAACGGTTGCAAAAGCATGGGAACTGAGGTCAACTTTCACCTGTTCGGCGGCGCGGAGTAGGCGAGCTTGGGTGACTGCATCGGTGGGAACATCGACACTATGAGTTTGTCGGAACCGATCGGCGAGGTGGAGTTGCAGCAACCGATCGAAGTCATCGCCGCCCAAGCGATTGTTGCCATGACTTGCCAGAACTTCTGTCACATCGCCTGTGATTTCAACTACCGATACATCAAAAGTGCCGCCGCCCAAGTCATAGACTAAAACTCGTTCGGTTTCTTCCGATCTCACGTCATAAGCCAGTGCGGCTGCGGTTGGTTCGTTGATAATTTGCAGCACTTCTAGCCCGGCAATTTCTCCGGCGAGTTTGGTTGCCTGTCGTTGAGCATCGGTGAAGTAGGCGGGAACGGTAATCACGGCTTGGGTCACTGCTTCCCCTAAAGCAACTTCTGCCCGTTGTTTGAGGGCGCGGAGAATGATGGCAGAAATCTCGTGGGGCAAATAATCACGAGTTTCGTCAGTTCCGATCGGCAGTGTGGTTTTGTGGTCAGTGCCCATCCAGCGCTTGATCGATTTGACGGTGCGATCGGGAGCCGCCGCATATTGCCTGAGTGCCTCACGCCCGACCAACAGCTTTCCGCTATCGCTAAATCCGACACACGAAGGAAGCATTAAATCGCCATCTGGGCCGGGCAAGACTCGCGCTTGTCCATTTTCGACGATCGCTACTTCAGAATTTGTGGTTCCTAAGTCAATGCCAACGGTTCTGCTCATAGTTATGACTTCTAAGAAATCGTTGTTGCACCCGATTATTGCACATTCACAAATTACTTATTTCGGCTCAATTGCATAGACAGGCATCCCGGTTGAGATTGCCTGTTCGATAATTTCTGCTGCCCGACGCACTCCCCCGGCTTGGGCGATCGCTGCCTGCAAGCGGACTGCGTTTTGTTTGTAGCGATCTTCCTTTAGCACTCGCTGAATTGTGCTGCGGAGTTTTGTCACCCCTAGTTTTGAGAGGGGCACCATTTCACCCGCTCCGGTGTGCACTAGCCGAGCCGCGATCGCGGGCTGATCATTAGTAATGGGAATCGCGACCATAGGCACACCATCACTCAGGGCAGCCAATGTGGTGTTCATGCCCGCATGGGTAATGACTAAGCTAGCGCGTTGAATCAGTTGTGGCTGCGGTGCATAGCAGACCACTAAAGGATCACCCGGAAACGACCGATCAGCCATCGGAGCTATAGGATTCCCCAAGGCAAGCACGAGTTGGGCATCTAGTCCCACACAGGCGGCAGCTATGATCTCAAAAATTTCCGGTTTACGGTTTTGTAAGGTGCCCAGAGAGGCGTAGATCAACGGTCGATCGGTGAGTTGGTCAAACGGAAAGGGTGGGATGGAAAACGTGATCGGTTCGATTCCAGAGGGGTCTTGAAACGGCCCCGTGTAGTGAAACCAGGGGGCTAACTGCTTACGGGGAAAATCAAACGCTGCTGGCAGTTGGCAAATTTGGGCAAGGGGGGAAAAAAAGTGGTCATCATTCTTATAGGGTGGTAGGTGCCACTGCTGGCGTTGCTGCCAAACTAAGCGCCGGGCAGACTGGGTGAGCATTTCTAAGAAAGCGTTGCTCAGACGATTGCGCCACTGTGCCCACCCAGATGGGCTGTAACTCCAGTCTGTAAAAAATGGGGGAACTCCGGCTTCTCGATTAATCAACAACGCATTAGAAACTGTGACAAAGGGGAGTTTTAGAAAATCGGCGATCGTGCCTCCTGCGAGGATGGTTTGATCGACAATTAAGCCCTCGATATTGGCAGCTTGCAGGGCAGCCGGGGCTGCGTTAAACAGCATTTGCGTTTCGTTCTGAATCCACTGCACTGTCAAGTTGAACCCCGCTAACCCCGTCATTTCACCTAAGCGTTGATGGATGCTGGTGATGGTGCCCAGTGGAAAGGCTGCCTCGCCCAGTGGATGAAACTCGATGCCCGTTTGCGCCAGTTTGGGTTCCATATCCAGCACACCAAAGAGGATCACGGTATGCCCCCGACGTTGCAATTCTCGCCCAAGGGCGCACATCGGATTGAGGTGACCGATCGCTGCCGGACAGAGAATGCCAAATCGAGTCATATTGTTACCTTGCTGCTACAATCACTTGCGCTTCTCTCAACACCTGATCTTGCCACAAGTAGCCCCGAACAACTTCTTGAATGACCGTATTTTCGGCAGTTGAGTCGCTTTCTTGTCGTCCGATCGCATACATATATTTTGGATCAAACGGTTTTCCGACGGTGACGATCGGGACGACTTGTTTTTGCCTAAGCAGATCGAGAAGCGATCGCCGAATCACTTCTATTCCTTGTTGATTGCTGATTAAAATTTCGTTCAGAGCAGTGGAGTCAGTCTTTTGTTTAGGAAAGAGTCTTTCCCAAAAGGTTGCTGATTTAGTTGACGTTGTAGAGGATTCTAGAATCTGCGCTCGCCAGTATTCACAAGCCTGATCGAGCGCATCCATAACTTTTAACAAATCTTGGAGTAAGTTCTTCTGCTCCAAGTGATGGTACTGGCTTTCTGATTTTGCGGCTGAAAGTTCTTCTAAGCGTTGCTGAAGCTGTGTATTTTGTAATCGTTCAGTTTCTAGCGCTTGTTGCAAAGATGTGTGCGCGGTTTGCAATAATCTGTTCTGCTGTTTGACTTCGTGACGTAGTGCCACCCATTCACCCACCATCTGATAGGGATCAAACGGTTCTACATGGTCTGGTGCTTCGCCCAAATATTCAGGCGGCTTGGGCGTTGACTGAAGATAGTCGAGTAGCTTTTCAAATAGAGCTTGACGATCGAGCATAAATTTTCCTTAAAATGTAGCGCGAATCAAGTCATCTAGACTGACTTCAAGTTGTGCCATCACCCGCTCTCGAAGCTGATTTAATGGCTCTGGGTCGATCGTTGCTTCTAAAGGACGAATCTTAAAGAAATCCTCTGGCTGACTCGCTGCCCCGGTGCGAATCGCTTCATAAGCGGTGCGAATGGCTTTGAAATCTTCTGGATGAGTGTGTGCAGGAAACTCCCGCAACTTGGCGTGATAAGCGGCTTTGACTTCGGCAGGGTTGGCGGTTGGGGAAATGCCTAAGCGATCGTAATTTGAGTTCATTTCAGGAAAGCTTTTGTAGATTGGGTCAATCTGGCTGCGTCTCAAGCCACGTTTGCAGATCGGTGAGTTGTGTAAAATCTAGAAGGGCTTCACCCAATGCTTCTAGTTGCTCAAGGGACAGCGATCGCACTTGTGTTTCAAAACTAGAGGCGATCGGGTGCCCAAGACGACGGGTCAGTTGTCGCAATACCAGATTCACCTCAGATTGCTTAACTTCATTACGGGCTTCCTCCCGAACTTCTTCGCGTAATTCTTGATAAAGCATAGCGCGAGCCTCTTCGCGGGCTTCTTCGCGTAATTCTTGATAAATCACGGACTCTTGCATAAGTTCTCTCCTCAAAATTCGTCGAATAACTGTTTTGTCTAATAGTAGCCCAGCTAAGATCCCTGTCGCTGCGGCTAAATTGTTTTGATGGTTTCGGTCAGAAATCAACTCAATTTCTTGAGCCACTTGTCGCAACACGCCCACTCGATCGGTCGTCTGACTTAATGCTGCGTAAGGCAATAGCCCCGGACGCTGCAAAAAGATTTCGGTCGGTTGCTCCCACAATCTTACAACTTGAAACTCATGGCGCAGATTGTCTAACTCAAAGGTGGTTTGCTGAACTCGTTCTGAGTCTGTAGCTCGTAAATAAATCACCACTTGCACCATCCGCTTATTCGGAAACCGACGGTAGACGCGGAGGCGGTAATCTGCCATCCGAAAAGGCATCGCAGAGTCAGGGTCAGTTTGAAATTCGCAGTGCAGCACGACCTGATCAGATTGCAGCAAAATCAGGGCATCGGCTCGGATTGGCTCAAGCGATAGCTCTGAGGGACTTAGCTCGGTGAGGGCGACAGGTTCACCAACGAGCCAAGTGGCAAAATCTACCGAGAACTGCTCAGCGAGAAATTTAGAAACGTTATCGAACATGCAGCCCTTGACTCATTGCACCCGTTGATTGGACATCACAGATCTCGAAAACTGCGTTTGCGTTTCTTCGGGTTTCCTCCAAAAATGGCATCGAGATCAAAGCTGTCGTCCTCCTCAAACTCTTCGTCGTCACTGAAGTTTGGCATTTCGTTCATCATTTGTTGCTTGAGTTCGGGCAGCATGCGATCGAGTTCTGCTCGTGGAATTTGACCGCCAAACATGTTGCGAACCATCGCTTCGAGCATTGCTTCCATCCCTTCAAGATCGAGATTGTC
>NZ_MPPI01000010.1:141389-188523 GCF_001895925.1 Phormidesmis priestleyi ULC007
AGGCATTGCCGCTAAATAGAACTGAATTGGAAACAGAAGTCTCTGAGGGTTATTGCCTTCTCTGACTGCCAAGACGACAAGATGCGCGGCTCTCGCTTCGGGATAGTCTTCTTTGACATTCGCAATCTTCAACATATAGTCACTGACTAATGCCGCAATTCCTTTTTCGCGCTTGGCAAACAGTTGGATGGAAAGCGCGATCGCTTCCGCTACTGGAATCTGATCTTTAGTAGACAATCCTTGCAGCAATGCTTCCCACTGCTCGGTTGCTTTTGCCTGATCGAGAGAAATTTTTCCACTCGACGTGAGATTCCCTTGCGTCGATTCGACAAAGATCTGACAGGCACGCACCGCCGGATCATTGGCGCTAGCACTTTGAACTAGACGACTGTAAAACGGATAGCTGCGAGTTGAAAGGGCATCGATCCAAGGAGCAAGCTCGATATCTGTTTCGGCATTCAGATCCCCAAAAAACTTTCCATAGCGGCGACGAGCTTCATTTACTGCGCCCGTGTTTCCTAGCTCTCGCCAGCAGTTTAGCAATGCTTCATACACTTCTTCATAGCGACAGCCGCCCTCGATCGCTTGAGTTAAAAGATCGATCGCGTCTTGAGTCTTTCTCTCATCCGCTGCT
This sequence comes from Phormidesmis priestleyi ULC007, assembly GCF_001895925.1. GTDB lineage: Bacteria > Cyanobacteriota > Cyanobacteriia > Leptolyngbyales > Leptolyngbyaceae > Phormidesmis_A > Phormidesmis_A priestleyi_A. Next base: position 142,024 of record NZ_MPPI01000010.1, read on the forward strand.
AACAGTCCCTTCCGCCCCAATACTTCCGGCGAAGTGGGATAAATGCGTTCCGCTTGCTGAACCTCTCCGATCGCAGTTCGGGTTCGCCCCATTGAAACCCAAGCATCGGCAAGGCGACAGTGCGCGTGTGCTAATGTCAGCTTTAAACGCTCCTCTGCCCAGTTCTCAGGGTGTTTCTTGGCATCTTGTTCGATCCATTTTACTAAGCGAGTCAATAACCGTTGTCGTTCCTGTCCCGCGTCGTTAATTTCTAGCGCTTCTAGAGCATTCACTACGAGTTGAGGATTCAATGACTCATTTAGCAAAGGTTGCCAGAGTTGAACAGCACATTCGGTTTCGCCTTGAGTGAAGGCTTGTTGCCCTGCCAAAGTTAGGAGCGGCGATCGCAGGTTTACCAATTCAGGAAATTGTTTAGACTGCCTCACTTTTAGCAACGCATGTCCTGCATCGTGATAGTTGCCCTGATCAATCAATTGCACCACCGCCAAAGCACTCAGCAGTTCTTGAGCCGCTTGATCGGTTTGTTTGACCAGAATATTTTCGATGTCTCCCGTCTTTGCCTGCTGGAAGATAGCTAATCGCGTCAAAATCGGATGATCGAGAAACTTGGGTTTGCCATAAAACGCGCCCCACACTGAAGGTGCAGCGAGTCCTAATTTGGCGGCGGCAGCGTCCCAGTTTCCGATCGCTTGCTGTGCATAAACGACCCAAGCATCTGGCAAATCTTTTGGCGTGGCCGGACGCTTGACCTTCTGAAACGAGGTCAAAGCCGTCTCTGGTTCGCCGTTTTTAAGCGCTAACACTCCGCGAACCCAATGAAGCTGCGGGGCGCTAAACCGCTTGGCTTGTTTTGTGATCAACTGCTCAACCGTTTGGGTATCGCCTTTGAGTAACAAAAGTTTTAAGTAGCAGATGGCAAACTCTTTGGGGAGCGTTCCTTGTTCAAAGGCAGGGCGGATCAGATCTAAGGCAGCATCCAATCGATTGAGAGAAACCAGACATTTTGCTAACCAGTAATGCGCTTCCCCAACCAATCCTAAGTTCAGCGCTTGCCGGAATGAGCTTTCCGCTTGCTTAAAATCGGCTTTCTGGAATTCTTGTTGACCTCGCAGTGACCAAATCTCAGCTTCTGTTGGCTTAAACGCAAGATCAGGCTGAGTGCGTCGAACTTTTTTAATTTCTTCGATCGCTTGACGATATTTCTTTTGGGTCAACAGCGATCGTAGTTGCCCTTGAAAGGCATCTTCCACATTGCCAACCGCAGCACTCGGCTGAGTTTTTGAGTTAAACCGATGTTTTGCCACAGGGGTTTTCTCCATGATTGAATGCCAGAACTTAGTTTTACACCTAATTTAGGAGTCCTTGGAATCAGTCACTCTCAGCCTATCTTAATCTTGTCGCTACGGCTAAATTTCTCAATCTTTTACAACTTACTCGCTGATCGCGCAAAATAATCTACAGATCGGATTACGCGATCGACAAACACATTTATGGATTGAGAGTTTTAGAAACCGTCAGCACGTCTTTATCACCGCGACCAGAGCAGTTGATCACAATACGAGGGCTGCCAGTCAGTTGAGGACAGAGCGTGTCAAGATAAGCGATCGCGTGTGCCGTCTCTAGTGCAGGAATAATTCCTTCTAGCTGCGATAACTGCTGAAATGCATCTAACGCTTGCCGATCGGTCACGGCGTAATATTCGGCGCGTCCGAGTTCCATTAAGAAGCTGTGTTCGGGTCCGACTCCTGGATAATCTAAGCCTGCACTGACTGAATGCGGCTCAATCACCTGACCGTCTTCATCTTGCAGCAGATAGCTCATTGCTCCGTGCAAAACGCCGACTCGCCCTTTTGTCAGCGTCGCTGCGTGTTTTTCGGTTTCGACTCCGTGACCTGCCGCTTCGACCCCAATCAGACGAACAGTCGGCTCGTCGATAAACTCGTGGAACAGCCCGATCGCATTCGACCCACCCCCCACGCACGCCAGCAAAATATCCGGCAAGCCGCCCCACTTTTCTTGTGCCTGAACGCGCGTCTCTTGACCAATCACCGCATGAAAATCGCGCACCATCATAGGATATGGGTGCGGCCCCGCGACCGAACCAAGAATGTAGTGTGTTGTCTCTACATTTGTCACCCAGTCTCGAATTGCTTCAGAACACGCATCCTTCAAGGTTCCTGTGCCTGATGCGACGGGGCAAACTTCAGCACCCATCAATCGCATCCGAAAGACGTTGAGCGATTGCCGCTCCATATCCTGAACACCCATGTAGATGATGCACTTCAGCCCAAATCGGGCACAGACGGTTGCGGTTGCTACCCCGTGCTGTCCGGCTCCGGTTTCAGCAATGACACGCTGTTTGCCCATACGTTTTGCGAGTAGGGCTTGAGCTAAAGCGTTATTAATTTTGTGTGCCCCGGTGTGGTTGAGATCTTCTCGCTTGAGATAAATCTGGGCACCTGTGCCGTCGGGTCGTGCGTAATGCTCTGTGAGTCGCTCTGCAAAATATAGGGGACTGGGGCGACCCACATAATCGCGCAAAAGCCCTTGCAGCTCTTGCTGAAAATCGAGATCGTTGCGATATTGCTGATAGGCTGCCTCTAGCTCAAATAGGGCAGGCATCAGGGTTTCAGGGACATACTTCCCGCCAAACTTGCCAAATCTTCCGAGAGAGTCGGGGCGGTTTTGGGGCGAAGAATCTGTTTGGAGACTGCGAGGAAGCGGTGTAGTCGTCACGATCGCTAGATGAGTGTAGAGGACAGCCTCTATTATAGAGGTCGGCAGTTTTCCTGTTCTCACTATGGCAGTTTCAAAACGCAAATCTTCTCAGTCTGGTGATTCGCCTAAAGATAAAATCGTCTATTCTGAGTTTGGCAATAGCAACTCAGAGGCTTTGCAGCGTGGGGTTCCTGACTTGCCGCCCAATCAGCAAAATTTGAGAGTGCAGGTGTCTCGCAAAGGTCGCGGAGGAAAGACCGTCACCGTGATTACTGGATTTCAAGGAAAAGCCGAAACGCTTAGTGCGTTGCTGAAGACGTTAAAAAATCAGTGCGGAACAGGTGGCACCGCTAGAGAAGAGACGTTGGAGATCCAGGGCGACCATGCTCAAAAGTTGGTGCAGATCTTGGTGCAGTTAGGCTACAAGGCGAAGATTAGCGGCGGTTAGATAGCACTCTTTCGCAATTTAATCTTTGATTCCTGACTAATCTCTTCTTAAAGAGAGAGCTTTGCGCTTCACACTTCTACCGAGAGCGTGAGGATTTTTAAGGCACGTCTGACGATAATTTGAGACGTTCATGAAATACGGCTGTCGTTTTAGCTAACTTTTGGAGAATTGTCATGGTAAAGAATTTGAACGATATGAAAGATCAAGATCCTGACAATCGCGATCGTCTTGCTAGCCAAAATGATGACGCTTCAGCTAATCAGTTTGGAACGGGTTATGACGGCGTAGATCCTGACAGCCAAAAGTCTGACGATCGTACCAATCAATTTGGTACGGGCTATGCTGGAACGCCTCCAAGCACTAGTGATGATGCCAATCAATTTGGTACGGGCTATGCTGGAACGCCTCCGAGTACCGATAATCGTGCCAATCAATTTGGCCTAGGCTACGGCGGAGTCGATGATTCTGTGATTGAAGATCCTTACGGAGATCGGGCAGACGAGCAAGACTTAGACGACCTCTATGTTGATGTGGAGCGGTAGGACGATCGAGATTTACAGAACGTTTTTAAATGATGGGTAGAGGCATCGAATAGTGCTTTTGCCCATTATTTATTTGTATTGCTGTGAACCTCTTGTTGCTACAGTCGTCTTAAAGTATTGGAATCCTACTTGAGACTTTTGTAGCTTCCTCAACAGAGTCGCTTTGCAATATTGAAATGTTAAATCTCCGTCATTGGCAGTTTCGTTTGATCTGCCTTTTCGTTTTTCTGCTGACTGTAACGGGGGTGCTTTGCTCAAGCGTTTCACCCGCCTTTGCTCAAACTCGATTCTCTGATATTCAAGGTCATTGGGCGCAACCTTGCATCGAAGCGCTGACCGATCGTAAGATTATTAATGGTTATCCCGATCGGACTTTTCGCCCCAACAGCCCGGTGACTCGCGCAGAATATGCAGCTTTGCTGGTCACGGCTTTTCCGGGCGTGGTGAATGCCACAATTCCGAGTAGGGATATTCAATTTCGGGATATTCCGGGTAGATTTTGGGCGGCGGGTGCGATTTCGGCAGCCGTGAACGCAAATTTCTTTTCTGGCTACCCCGACAAGACCTTTCGACCCAATCAAAATATTCCTCGTGTGCAGGCGCTGGCAGCCTTAGCGAGTGGCGTGGGTTATGCCCCGAAGCAGCCTGTTGCTGAGACATTGGCTGTTTTTAGCGATGCTCAGAGCATTCCAGACTATGCAAAGAATACGATCGCAGGTGCCACCGAACAGCGCATCGTGGTCAACTATCCCAGCGTCAAACAATTGAACCCGAATCAGCCTGCGACGCGGGGAGACATTGCTGCTTTTCTGTGTCGCGCTCTACCGGGTACGACTGCTTTGGTGCCCGAGCGATACGTGGCTGGAAAGCCAGCAGCCCAACTGAGTGAGATTCGCGGGGTTTGGCTGACGAATATTGATAGTGATGTGATGTTTAGTCGCGATCGGCTCACCAAAACTGTCCAAGAATTGGCAGACGCAAATCTCAACACCCTCTATCCAGCCGTGTGGAATTGGGGCTACACGCTCTATCCTAGCGAGACGGCAAAACAAACGATCGGAGTTGCCTATGATCCGCGACCCGAAGCGGTGGGGCTGAACGATCGCGATATGCTCAAAGAATTTGTTGAACAGGGACACCAACGCAAATTGAGTGTGATTCCGTGGTTTGAGTTTGGGTTTATGGCACCTGCTGACTCGGAGCTAGCGCGGCTGCACCCTGATTGGTTGACTCAGCGATCGGACAAAACGCAAATCTGGCAAGAAGGCAAATATCCGCGTGTGTGGCTCAACCCGTTTAAGCCAGAGGTGCAAAAGTTCATTTCTAGTTTGATTCTAGAACTGGTTAACAATTACGATATCGATGGCATTCAGTTTGATGATCATTTTGGACTGCCGTTTGAATTTGGCTACGATAACTTTACGGTTGCGCTTTACCAAAAAGAAAACGCAGGAAAATCTCCGCCAGCGAATGCCCAAGACCCAGCTTGGACAAAATGGAGAGCCGATAAAATTACAGCATTCATGACGCAAGTTTTCGAGTCTGTTAAAGCTCGAAAGAATCACGTTTTGATCTCTCTGTCGCCCAATAATTACGATTTTTCTTACACGCATTCGTTGCAAGATTGGCGCACTTGGGAACAGACGGGATTGTTAGAAGAGTTGGTTTTGCAAGTCTACCGAGACAGTCTTCAGGGATTTGCAGATGAATTAATGCGTCCCGAAGTGCAGGCAGCGCGATCGCACATTCCAACCGGAGTCGGCATTTTAACGGGACTGAAAGATCGTCCTGTTGCCTTTAAACAGATTCAAGATCAAGTTCAAGTTGTTCGCGATCGTAAGTTTGCCGGAGTCTCGTTCTTCTTCTATGAGACGATGTGGAATTTATCAGGGGAGACCGTTAGCGATCGGCGTTCTGCCTTCGCGAAACTATTTTCTACGACGCTCTATCGACCTAAATTTCCGCCTGATTAAAGAGTTTTGCGAAATTCATCCTCCCATCGCTGGATTTATCTCTAGAATCGATTCAGTATTCGGGAGTTACCTTCGTCATGACTACAGCCACACCTTCTACCACCCGCACCTATGACATTATTTGCTTTGGAGATGAAGTCCCCGGACTGTTAGCGATCGTCAGCGCGGCTAGAGAGTTTCGCCGTCGAAGTAAAACTGGCAAAAATCCTAAAACGCTAGTGATGTTTAAAGGCAACTCGCCCGATGGTGTGGGTGGGCACTTGGTCAGAGGCGGGTTGGCATATCTCGATCGGACGCACGTCCCAGACGACATTCGCAAAAAACTGGGCTTGTCTATGTTTGGTGACCCTGCATTCCTTTATAAAGAATTTTTGCAGCGATCGGGCGTGACCGAAATCGCGCTCGACCCTGGCAAAGCCGATGCTGCACTGCGAAAGATGTTGAGCGAAGCGGGCACCGACATTATTAGCCGCATTGAGATTCGATCGGTGCTTATAAATGACTCAAAAATTGCGGGAATTCTGCTAGATAACGGCACCACGTTTTTAGCCAAACAGTTCATCGATTGCACGGTCAACGCAGAATTGGCGCAAGCTGCGGGGGCAAACAAGCTAAAGGGCTTTGGCACTTTTGGGTTGCCCGGATCAGAACTGCCCGTAACGCTCACCTTTGAGACTCAAGGGCTGACGATGACGCGGCTTAAACAAGTCGAGTTAGACTACCTAAAGCGCTTGACCGACCCCAAAGATGTCCAAGCTCAAAAATTTATTCAGATTGCGGCTGGCGCTGATTCCAAGCTGGCGGATTGGTTTAAAAAAGATTTGCTCGATGACAAGGGTCAGTTGAAAACGATGCACGTCGGCTCTGACCACATCGATGTTCGCTGCAAAGCACTGTCGATCGTCTATCACGCTTTTCGAGGCAAACAGTTTGTGCTCTCTAAGAGTGGTGCCATTTTTGACGCAGCCAATATTGCGATTCTTCCGGGCGGCAGACTGTCTTGGAACGCTCTGCTGTGCAGTGTCACTGGCTCTCAAGCCGAAGTGATCGCTCGATCAGCCGCAAAGCCGACTCCTGAGATCGTGGCAGAAATGACGTTTGTTGATCGCTTCATGAAGAGTTTAGGAGCCACAAGTGTCCGACCTGCCAAAGAGCTTTATATCCGTCATGCCGGAAATGTGACTGGGGTGGTTGAGCCTCTGAGCGGCGCTCGAATGCTCGAAGGCGGCACCTTTAAAGATGACGCGATCGGCACATTTGGCTATGCCTTAGACGTGCGGGGAGGCATTGACGGATTAGGTCTAAAAGCCCATGCCCAAGGCTTTCCCAGCATCAGCTTTCACAAATCGCCGCTCTTTAACATTGGCATTCGTCATGCCTTGCTAAAATCGGTTCCCAATCTGGCTGTGGTTAGTCCTGCATCAGGCTTTGACGGCTATGGTTGTGCGGCTGGCAGAATTGTAGAATTTAATGTGGCGGTCGGTCAGGGTGTCGGAATCGCCGCAGCGCTAGCGATCACCACCAATCGGGATTTGGCGACGATTTCTAATCTTGAGGTTAGGCAAGTTCTTAAAGCGATCGGAAAAGAGCCGATCATCTACGGCAGAAGCTATACCCTCGAAGCGACCAACTTGCGAGATTTTGAGACGAGCATGATGGCATAAGCAAGGAGTCTCACGACTAGAGGGGCGAGGGTTTTCTCCGCAAGTTTACGCAACGTCTCCGTCTTTTCACGGTGATCGTTCGTAAAAGTTTTAAATTATTTTTGCGATCGCTCGATAACTTCCGCTAAAGATCGGGATAAATAAGTAAGTGGACAAAACTAAACTTAAGACCCTCACCCCCAGCCCGTCTCCCACAGGCGAGGGGAGCAAGATTCAAAGTCTTTCAAAATCTCGCATGTCTCCTAACAAACTACTCCTAAAATTTGCCCTTCAGCACCCGATTTGGGTGGCTCTCACGATCGTTCTTGGATTTTCAGGAGCGCTGTTTAATGGAGTCAGCACCGTTCTGATCGTGCCAGTGATTTTGGGATTTTTAGGGCAAGACATTAGTCTTAAAGGAGTACCGCCCGTTTTACATCCCATTTTCTCGGCTTTGAGCGGGGGAAACAACTCGAATTTGCTGTTGATGATGGGCGTAATCTTAATTGCGATCGCCCTCAAAAATGTCACCACTTATGCCAGCACTTTGGCATCGAGTCATTTATCGCGATCGCTGGTCAACGAGATTCGTCAAGAAGCGCTAAAACTGCTTTTAGAAGTCGATTTAGATTTCTACGCTAAAACTAAAGTCGGCGATTTAATTAATCGTCTCGGTGGTGAAGTTGGGTTAGCTGCGAATGCAATCCGAATTGCAATTCAACTTTTGACCACTGCTATTACTATTTTGGTATTTGTGGCGTTATTACTGGCGATCTCGTGGCAATTAACGGTAGTGTCTACGGTGCTGTTGCTGTTTGTGTCGATTGCCAATCACTATTTTGTGGTTAGAGCCAAAAAATTTGGACAACAGCTATCTGATTCCTCACGCGAATATTCCATCAGACTGTTAGAGATTCTCAACGGGATGCGATTGGTCAAAGCTACGGGCAACGAATTGCGAGAATATCAGCGAATAGAAGACCTGATTCACGATCGTGAAAAAGCAGAATTTAACGCTCAAGCTAACACTGCCTTAATCGCACCTGTTAACGAAATGGCAGGAATTTTAACAGTGCTAGCGATCGTCATTCTCGGTCGAATGTTCTTTGCAACTCAGCTTGCATCGCTATCGACGGTGCTGCTGACTTATTTACTGATTTTGTTTCGTCTTTTGCCATTTGTCTCGCAGTTGAACGGAATTCGGGGCGGATTTGCGGGGGCGGCTCCTAGCGTTGCAGTGGTGCATGATTTTCTGCGCCGTGACAATAAGCCGTTTATGAGTCTGGGCACTCAGCCCTATCAGCGTCTGCAAGAGGGCATCCGATTTGAGGGACTTTCGTTTGCTTACCCTGGTTATGAAGGGTTGGTATTAGACCAAATCGATCTGTGGTTGCCCAAAGGAACAACGTTGGCGTTAGTCGGTTCATCCGGGGCAGGAAAGTCTACGATCGCAGACTTACTGCCCAGATTTTATGACCCCATTCGCGGACGGATCATGATCGACGATCGCGACCTCCGAGATTTAGACGTGCGATCGCTTCGTCAGTCAATGGGCATCGTCAGTCAAGATACGTTTCTGTTTAACGACTCGGTGCGTAACAACATCGCTTATGCCTGTGAGCAAGTCACCGATCAGCAGATTGTCGAAGCCGCAAAACGCGCTAACGCTTACGAATTTATTGTCAACTTGCCTCAAGGGTTTGATACTGCGATCGGCGATCGCGGCGTAATGTTGTCGGGCGGTCAGCGTCAACGTCTGGCGATCGCGCGGGCGCTACTGCGTGACCCTGATATTTTGATTCTCGACGAAGCAACGAGTGCGCTTGACACCGTTTCTGAGCGACTCGTGCAGCAAGCTCTGGATGAATTGAGCCGCGATCGCACCACGCTGGTGATTGCTCACCGTCTCTCAACCGTTCAGAAAGCAGATCAGATTGCGGTGCTTGATAAAGGTCAGGTTGTCGAAGTGGGCAATCACGAGAGTTTGTTGCAGAGACAGGGGCTATATGCCCGTCTTTACACGATGCAGTTTTCAGAAAATGAGCAGCCGATTTGCACTCAGCAAGTCACCGCAGAATAGAGGAGATTATTTTGAAAAAGCATTATCTTTTCTTCTCAAATCATTTGTCGCTTAAGCCAGATACGGCTCATGAAATTCACGATGTTTTGTGTGCAAATGCGGCTGCAAATCTTGGTTATTCGGCAGTGTTGACTTACCCTGATCAAACATTAGGTAGATATAATCCGATCGCGTGGATGGCTCCGTTCAAACTACAGAAACCCGATCGAGCTTTTGCAGAGTTTTATGACACTCAAGAGCATTTAAACATTGCTCCACTTCCGATGCCCTGGTTATCCGATCACACCTCTGACAAACTCACAAACTCCAGCACGATCGTTTGTAAATATTATTTGCCAATTCATATTCTGCCAACAATAAAGTTAGTTCATACTCGCAATTGGAACTTTGCCAAAGCTGCTATTAAAAATAAGATTCCGGTGATTTATGAGGCTCACTATTACCAAGAAACTCCGTTTGAAAAAGAGATTGTTTCGAGTCCTTTGTTTCAAGTTGCGATTACCCAATCTAAACTGACGCAAGAAAACCTAGTGCGGTGCGGAATGCCACCAGAAAAAGCCGTTGCGCTCCATAATGGATTTGAGCGATCGTTCTTAATTAGACAACCTCAAGAGGCTGAAAGTTGGCGGCGAGAATTATTAAAAGATGGAAGAAACCAGTTAGTTGTTTACTCTGGAGCGCTCTATCGATTTAAAGGTGTTGACCTTTTAATTGAGGTTGCTAAAGAGTTGCCTGAAATTCAGTTTGTAGTGACTGGCGGCACAGATTTTCAAGTTGACGCTTATCGAGAACTTTCTCAGCAAAAAGGCGTTGAGAACATCACATTCTTAGGCTGGATTTTGCCTCGTCAACGATTAGTGAGTTTGTTTCAAGCGGCTGATGTTTTGGCGCATCCTCACTGCTCTGGGAAGGAAGCCGATTTTACGAATCCCGTTAAGTTTTTTCAATATATTGCGTCTGGAACGCCGATCGTAGCGACCACGATCGTGCCTTTGCTGGAATTCAAATTGCCTCACTTAGCGATGGATTGGTGTGAGCCAGATGATCCGATCCAGTTCTCAGATTGTCTTCAATCTGCTCTCAAAAGATATCCTCGAAAGATTGAAGGATATGCAGAAAATATTGAATTTGGACAACAGTTTTCTTGGGAAAATCGCATTGAAAAGATTTTGAGCTATGTAGATGAAAAGATGCGACCTACGACCATAAATTTAAACTCATAAATAAGACTGGATATATGACTAAAAAGATTGTTGGAATGATTAGTAGCTATAGCGGACTAAACCCTAGCCCAGTTGATTGGCTTTGGCAACAAACTCCTCACCCGTTTGGAGTTTGGGGCAATGTTCAAATGTTGGCAAAAGCTGAAAAACCAGATTTTTTGCTGCTTTATAACTTTAATTCTTTTCCAGAAGTGCCCCAAAATACAAATTGGTTAAACGCGCAGCGTCAACAGAAACGCTATGAAAAAGAGACGCGATCGCTGCAAGCCAAACTGCGTGGAGTTCCTCAAGAGCGTACTATTTTTCTAATGCGAGAACCTCCTTTAGAGGAAGTTGTCCAAAAAAATATCGACTTTTATGAGAAAGCAAAACCTTATTGTGGACACATTTCGGGGCCTGATGACTTTGCGCCCGTCCCCGACTTTATGCCTGCAATTTGGTATGTGACCAATCCCTTTCACGACTTAGCAGAACGGCATATTCCAGAGAAAAAAAAGCCTTGTAGCTGGATTACATCAGGCATTAACCGCACTGCCAATCATCGCAAACGATTAGACTTTTTGAAACTGCTGCGATCGAGTCAGCTAGACATCGATTTTTATGGACGAGATTTGCCAGATTGGGCAGACTCAAAAGGCGCGATCGGCAATAAATGGTATGGCATGGCTCCCTACTATTACAACTTGTCGATCGAGAACTATGCTGACAATGATTGGTATGTTAGTGAAAAGCTATGGGATTCCTTACTGTCGTGGTGTTTGCCAATTTACTATGGAGGTTCCGCAGCCGATAAACTATTACCTCCAGGGAGTTATCTTCGGCTTCCTAGTTTAGATGAAAAAGGATTGCAATATATTCAAGAAGTGACTGCTACGCCAGACGCTTGGCATGAAGCAAAAGACGCGATCGCAGAGGCAAGACAAATCATTTTGCACAAGTTAAATCTCATGGAATGGGTATCGAATTTTTCTAAAAACTTTGCGTAACTTCGATAATGAAAAACGGTATTTATATTCTCGCTAATGATGTGGTTTATGATCAGCTTGTGGCGCTGCTAAACAGCATCGAAGTCAATGCAGGAGATTTATTTCCAGTCTGCATTCTCCCTTATGACGATCGGTTAGATAAAATTCGTCAAGAGATTCAAACACGAGAAAACGTTTTTCTATTTGAAGATCAAGCGTGCATCGATCGATGGGAAACCTTTGTGAGAGAAGTTTGGGAAACTCATCCAATCATCAAAGACACCTGGCGAAAAAATGGTGTGCTAGAGGTTTATCGCATGGGAATGCATCGCCGTTTTTGTGCTTTTGAAGGCATGTTTGAAAACTTTATTTATTTAGATGCAGATATTCTAGTTTTAAACTCACTGGAACCGATTTTTAACCAACTCAGTCAATCCGATTGTGTTGTGTATGATTTTCAGTACAAAGATCCAACCCATGTCTATAACGTAGGGTCTGAGAAGCTGTTAGAAACCTTCACGCGCGATCGTATTAGTTCCGAAATTTTTTGCGCTGGTCTATATGGGTCAAAACGGGGAATATTTAGCCAAGAAGATCTCGATCGACTGCTCAAAAACCTATCTCATGGAGAAGTTGAGCTTCTCTATTCAAAAGCTCCAGACCAAACGATCGTGAACTATATGATGATGCGCTCAAACCGCTCAATTTATAACTTTGCTTTAGAGTTACCTGCTGATCAAAGCACGGGTTGTTGTGTCACATCGCTGCACTTTAAAGAACGCGATCATTTGCTCTACGATCAAGGCAATCGGCTAACTTATCTGCATTACATTGGATTGGCATCTAGTTTATTTAGCCAACTTTGTGCAGGAAAAACGATCGACTTTCCCTATCAAGACATCTTTTTGCATTACCGCTATCTGCATGAACCTGAGAATCGACCTGCCTTAACCAATCGTTTCATCAATCGAATTCTTCAAAAACTTCAGTTAGCAAGACAAGGAATTTCATTATGAGCCGCGGCATTTATATTACTGCAAATGACAAAGTAACCGACCACGCGATCGCGTTGGTTAACAGCATTCGGGTTCATGATTTAGAAATCCCGATCGTGCTCATTCCCTATGATGACAATTATCACCAGGTTGCAGCGATTCTCAAAGAACGACATGGAGTGCGCGTATATGAGGATTTGGAGTTTATCGATCGCTTATCGAATCGATTACACGAGATCTTTGGCGGTGATTTTTTTGCGCGACCCAATCAATTTCGTAAGCAAGCTTGTTGGTTCGGTGAGTTTGACGAGTTCCTGTATATCGACACCGATATAGTTGTTTTTGAAAAACTGATTGACAACTTAAATTACTTCTCTGAATACGATTTTCTCTCTTGTGATTATCAGCATTTAGGTGGCATCAAAAACGTATTTACTCCTAAAGTTGTTGAAGATAATCTCTTCACCGAAAACGAACTTAAAGATATTTTTAATGGTGGCTTTTGGGCATCTAAGAAAGGCTTGATTTCTGAACAAGATCTCTACGATACATTTGCAGAATGCGCGGCTCACCCTGAATATTTTGACTTTTCTCAAAAAACCTCAGATCAGCCTATCATCAACTACATGATTCTCAAGCGCATTGCTCGTCGGTTTAATATCATTCGCAGACCCAATGGCGCACCGGGTAACTGGGCAGGCAGTTCACATTTTGTAGTAGATGGCGATTGCCTGATCGACCCCAGCGTTGACCAACCCCTGCAATATTTACACTGGGCGGGAATTCGCATTCAGCCCGGTTGCCCCTACTGGCAGATTTGGGAACACTACCGTTATCTTCACGAACCGAAGCCTCCTGAAACGCCACAAGTGATTAAGAAATCGAGCGTTTGGCAGCAGTTTGTGAGCAAAATAAGCCGTTAGGCAACTTCACCCATTTCAGCAGCCATTTCAATAGACCATAACCCATGTTAGATAAATTGCAAAACTGATCGCGATCGAGAAGCCAGGTTCCAGGTTATAAGGATTGGGAATTAGATAAAGCCGGAATTTGTGTAAGGGCATGGCACTGCCGCCCGTTACCATTGCAAATAACCGATATGATTTAATCCACGATCCTAAAACTGCCCCGCTATGAATAATTCACCCAGACCCGAAGATGCGCCTATGGTCTCACTGCGTCGCGTCTTAAAGAGCTTAAAAGACTATCGATTTGCAGCGATCGGCGCTTTCGTGAGTCTGCTGCTGCTGACGGTTGCCAACGCCATCACTCCGCAACTCTTTCGCTGGGGCATTGACCAGGGCATCACTCCAAAAAACCTGTCGATCGCACTGCAAAGTGCAGGCTGGATGGTCGTCGCGGCGATCGCGCGGGGCTTGTTTAACTTTGGGCAGAGTTTTTGGGCAGAAGCCGCGTCGCAAGGCGTTGCCTACCAGTTACGCAATCAGATTTTTAGCAAAATTCAAAATCTCAGCTTTAGCTATCACGACCAGGCGCAAACCTCGCAATTGCTCACCCGCGTCACCAGTGATATCGAACAAATTCGCACCTTTGTGGGCACCAGTTTTATTCAAGTTCTGGGCGCGATCGTGACTTTAGTGACGATCTCTACAATTTTGCTCGTGATGAATTGGCGATTAGCGCTGATTACGCTGACAGTAGTGCCGATCGCGGGCTGGCTGCTGGCACAATTTTTTAGCAAAAACAGCACCTTGTTTGGGCAAGTGCAAGAACAGTTAGGTGACTTAAATGCAGTGCTGCAAGAAAATTTGCAAGGGGTGCGAGTCGTCAAAGCGTTTGTGCGCGAATCGACAGAGCTATCGCGCTACACAATGCTAAACAATGAGCTGGTGACTGCGAACATGAAAACGATTCGCGCCATTCGCGGCACATTTCCAATCATCTTTTTATTGAGTAATTTAATCACGCTGGCAGTCGTCGGATATGGTGGAGCAGAAGTGATTAATCAACGCTTTTCGATCGGAGAGCTAGTCGCGTTTAACTCCTATCTTTTGTTTATTCTTCAGCCAATTTTGCTAATTGGATTTGCGGCACCCGCGATCGCGCAAGCCGCTGCTTCTGCCAAACGAGTCTATGAAGTCGTAGACACTGAAATTGATATTCGCGATCGTCGCGGTGCAATCCCGTTTGAGCAATGTGGCGGCAGAATCACCTTCGAGAATGTCTCATTTCGATATCCGGGTGCGACGATCGAAGCGCTCAAAGAAGTTTCGTTTGAAACCAAGCCCAACGAACTGATTGCCATTCTCGGCATGACAGGTTCTGGCAAAAGCACCATTATGAATCTGATTCCGCGCTTTTATGATGTCAGGTCAGGCTCAGTGCGGATTGATGGGCGAGACGTGCGAGATTTTACGTTAGCCAGTTTACGATCGCGGATTGGCATTGTCTTTCAATCCACGACGTTGTTTAGTGGCACCATTCGCGAAAACATTGCCTATGCGGATTCTGATGCGTCGCTCGATCGGGTGATTGAGGTGGCAAAAACGGCACAAATTCACGACTTTATCAGTGAGTTGCCCGATGGCTATGACACCCTAGTTGGAGAGCGAGGAGTCGGTTTGTCAGGCGGACAAAAGCAGCGGATCGCGATCGCACGAACCTTGTTAACCGATTATCGAATCCTAATTTTAGATGACAGCACTTCGGCGGTCGATGCTCAAACGGCATCTCAGATTCAAGCCGCGCTAGATGATTTGATGCGTCGCAAAACTTGCACTGCTTTTGTGATCGCTCAACGCATTAGCACGGTTCAAAACGCCGATCGCATTTTGTTGATGGATAAAGGGCGATTGGTTGCCCAAGGCACCCACGATGAATTGATGGCAACGAGTCCGCTTTATGGTGCGATTTTAGAATCACAGATGAAGCGATCGTCAGTGCAACTACCAGCTAATCAAAGGAGTTGAAGCAGTAAAGCACACGAGAAAAATAAGGACTCATGAATAAGTACAGTATGGTTGTTCAGTGGTCAAACGAAGATCAGCTTTTCTTGGTTACGATTCCAGAGTTTGCCGATCGTGTCGTGATGCCTTGCACTCATGGCATGACTCGTGAGCAAGCAATTCGTAATGGTGAAGAAGTCATTGAAATATACTTGGAAGCTTGGCAAACGGAAGGTGAACCTATCCCTGAGCCTAGTACACTTCAAACTGCCTAATTGCTGCGGGCGTAGAGCTTAGTTTAATCGCTAGTTTCGCCTATAAACACAATGGACGCGCAGTTAAAAACGTTATTACAAAAAAGCTGAAAACCGCTACTGGTGGTGGCTGTCTTATTGGTTGTGTTTCGGTTTGTTCAAAATGACGCTCGATATACACGCTGAAAAATCTAAAAATGTGACGACTGATTCAGCTTGGGCTTATAGTAGAGACAAAACTAGAACCATCTTGATCTCAAAATGCTGCTTGTCCCTACCGTTGAGACGATTCCACTTGTAGCTGATGCAAAGGGGGTTGTTCGCATTGCTAGAGCGCATCACTTTGGATACAGTTGTTGCAGCTTTTCTTGAAGGGGCAGCAGCAGAAATTGGGGAACATTATCCCTTACTTCAGATTTCCGATATTTATTCGGTAGTTGCCTACTATTTAAGACATCAGACTGAGGTAGCGAAAATGACAGCTTTTGCCTACCAGCGAGTAAAAGCAAACTAGCGATCGCCTCCACACTGCTGCCGAAAAGCGCTGAAAAAAAAGACCGAGTGTCATCAAACTACATCCGTGATAAGGCAGCAACTTTGGACAGCTTGCCTTTATCCAACCCTTCCAATTCGTTCAGATGCAGCCAGCCTTCCTTGACCAACCCAGCAAAGACAAAGAGCAAACCAGCGTATTGGTAGTCGTACTTGCCCTCGATTCCATAGCGTTTAGCACTCAAGAAATCGTGTAACTGCCAGAGATTACTCAGGTCTACGATCGTGCTTGCTTGCTCTCGAACCTGTTTCAGCAAAGCCTCAATCTCTCGCTCATAAGCTTTATCAAAGGCAGTTCGAGCTACCTTCTTCTCAACATCAGTCCACTCAGCTTCACTCACTTGCATGATTCAATCTAAAATTTCGCGGTAGTTAGTTGATTAAGATTGTTCCGTTTGCTCAGAATAAGAGAGCGCTCCTGATTAAGAGAGCGCTCACCGAGATCATCAGCGATCGCTTCGTCCCACGCTTCCTAACGAACTAGATTCAAAAGCTCTTTAGGAGACGCTAACAAGTCAATGGCTACGAAGAAGATTTTGCCTTCGGGGTTGATCAAAAACCGCCAAGCCATATTCATGCCAACGGCTGCGCCAAACCAGGGAGTCTGAACCTTGCCCGTGACTTTCACCTGAGTGTAGCCATCGTCTGCGGGTTCAGCGACACCTCGCTCTGGCAGCAAACTGAGGTTCTGGCATTCTTCTTTGAAGAACCGCATGATCGCATCTTTGCCCACGATCGGTCTCTGGAAGGGAGGCTGCAACGCACCATCTGCCAAAAACAGTTTGATCAGTTCGTCAAAGTCATTGGCATTCAAGTTGTTCATGTAGCTCAACACGGTCGGGTTGTCGAGACCTTGAATGGTGACTTGAGTGCGCTGAGACAGCTCTCTAGGCGCGACAACAGGCTCAGAAACTCTGGTGTAGCCGCCGAGTTTACCAGCATCAAACCCCATGTCTACAACAGAGTTCCGCAGAACCGTGATCTGTTGTCCTTGATCTAGGGTTTTGAGAGTTTCTAAAACAGCATTGGCGTTGGCTGAAAGTTTGTAGCCAACCGGAATCGGCGCGACAACGCCCTGCTCCATCCATTTTCCAAGCTGATCCCAAAATCCTAGCTTGATGTTGGGCGACCAGGTAGCATAAGTACGGCAGAGCGGCGTGTCAGCGTGGTTTGCCAGATCACACATGACTTGAGTCTGCTCATCAAAGGTCATCTTCTTGACTTGGTTCAAAACTCCTTCAGCAAACTGCATACTGGCTGCACCTGGAGCCGCAACCGTGATTGTTTTGCCCATTTCCAAGAAAGCAAACCATGTCCACGCCAGTTGATCTTCGGCGCTGAGTTGGTTAAATCGTGCGGTCAGTGCTGGCACAGCATCAGCCGACAGGGTGCCAGGGAAAATACCACGAGCGGAATCAATAGTAATGGCCATACGAAGGGCTACCTCATTAAGTTTTCAACTGACCAAAGGTGAAGCAAGACATCCTCGGACTACGGTTCTACCTCCAGTCTCAAACTATCATAAAGTGTTACAAAAATTAAACAATCTTTATACTCACCTCAGAAACCTAGTTCTGTCGGGAGAAGTGATGTCTGAGAAAGCTGCTTACAGTAGTTGATTATCTTTCGAGCTAGATACTCGTCTTTAATGTCAGATACATTTCTTGACAAACAGAGGAAAAGGAGTGCTTCAAACGCCTGAGTTATACTGTCCCAACCTAGCCCTAAACTTGATTCAATCCGGTTGAACTACGCGATCGTCTACTAACAAGCCGCAGCCAACTGAGTGCTGGAAATTAAACGCGAAGATTTGATACCAACATGAACGCGCAAAAAACGTTACTACAAAAAACCTGGAAACTCTTGCTGCGGGCAACTAGCCTACTGATCGTTGGAGGAGTTTTTCTCGCGCTTCCTGCCCGATCGCAAACAACCATTCCTCAAGCTACTGCCGCAGCCAGAGCTAAACAGCGCGAACAGCAGGTGAACCAAACGCGCCCCGATCGCTACGATCTCAGCCGCTACCCGGTCAACGACGCTAACGAACGCTATTGGCGCAATTTGCTCTGGTCAACTGCGATCACAGAACCTCAGCTTGCGTCAGTTGATGCGGCGATCGCTCAAATTCTCTCGTTGACTACTCACCGTAACCTCTCCAGCGCTCAAGGACGAACCCTTGAAATGGCAATGCAGGTCGGAACGCAGCTTTATCTCAGCAATCCTGCTCAATATGAGGGTGTCAAGCAGCAGTTTTTACAAACCCTTGAGCGCAGTTCTGATGCAGAGTGGGTTGCCATGGCAGTTTCGGCATTGGTGCAAGGCGGTGCTGATTCCGAGACGCGATCGCAGTGGCGCGATCTCATTCAGCAACGCTTTCCTCAATGGCGCAATCACCCGGCTCTATTCACGACGCTGCAAACGATCGAGAGTCTTGATCGTCCCCGTGTCACACCGCCTTTAAAGGATCTGTTGACCTGGACAATTGCCCCTGGTCAGCTTCAGATGTATGTGATTTGCCGACCCGATCGCGGCGTTCTCTGTCAAACGATTTTAAAAGATCGCCAGGGTGAGTTTGTTCGTCAAAACGGTCAGTTGTGGTCAGTGCCCTTGCTGACGCGATCGCTGCATGGCTTATCCAGCGTCTTCACTCGTGGGCAAACCCCGCAGGGGATCTATCGCTTAGAGGGCAGTGTTCCTCAACCCGATACCGAGTTTTTTAGAGCCTATGGCACCTTTTCGTTAGTCAAGCTGTTCACTCCGTTTGAGCCTGGAGTGAAAGCATTTTTGCCCAATCGTCCGGGTCAAATCAGTGGGTTGTCTGCCTATCAGTCACTGCTGCCTCCTGCTTGGCGTAACGATTTTTCGATGCAGCAGAGCTATTGGGCAGGGAAAGCGGGTCGAGGGCTATTCCGAGTGCATGGAAGTGGGGAAGCGCCAACCTTTTTCACAAATAACAGCCGCTACCCAGACAGTGCGGGTTGGAATCCGACGATCGGCTGTCTTTCTGCTCTAGAACTCTATGATCAAACGGGACGACTTCAGCAAGCCGATATGCCCAAGATCTTGAGTGCCCTAACCGCCGCTGGTGGACAGAATTTTTCGGGCTATTTGATTGTGGTTGAGCTTCCCGATCAGTCCAACACATCAATATCAATACAGGAGATTGAGTCCATGATCAGGAAATAAAGCTCTTTCTCTCAGTCGCTGATTGAGAGATTTAGGGGATGTGATCCATAACACCTTGAGATTGCCGCAAAATCGGTTAGATCTAGCAACAGAGTTGCTGCTAACGTTGATTTATGAAGCTATCCCACTGGACTAAATTTCTCAGTCTGCTGAAACGCGGGTATCTAAAGTCCAGGCTTAACCGCTTCATGCTGATCAGCCTGCCTTTATTTGTTTTGACGCTTTCACTCGTCGTTTCTACCTCAAATGGGATGCTGCCCAAACTATCACTGATTAACCCCGCAGGAGTAGGTCTGCTGGCTGCGAAGAGATTTTCGCCGATTCTCTCCAATTTTGATATTTCTTTGACTCCTTTGTGTCGCCAAGGCAACTCGATCGGATATCAAGCTTCGACCTCTATGGGCAACCCTGCGGCGCTTGGTGGAGCAAATCACTCGGTTCGAGATGCAAACGTGAGCGGTCAATTAGAAGCGATCGCCCCAGCTTGGAAAGATACGACCGCTGCCCCACCGTTCCCTCAAATTCATGGGCGGGCACGATTGGCAAAAGTTCCCGTGGTCATGTATCACGACATCATTGCCGAGAAAAAAGTTTTCTTTGATGTCACGCCCGAAGAGTTTGAGGCAGCGCTGCAATTAATTCAAAAAAATGGCCTCACGCCGATTAGTTTAGATCAGTTAGTCGAACATCTCAAGACCGGAATTCCGTTGCCCAAAAAGCCGATCGTGCTGACCTTTGACGATGGCTATCAAGGACATTATCGATTTGTGTATCCCCTATTAAAGAAGTATGGATATCCCGGTGCGTTTGCCATTTACCCATCTAAAATGGGCACGACAAAAGGGCGATCGAGCATTAGCTGGGCACAACTTCGAGAAATGGCAGCCGATCCATTAGTGACGATCGCGTCTCATAGTCTCACTCATCCTCTCGATTTGAGAGAGTCTACAGACGCGCAGCTTCAGCAGGAATTTGTCGAGTCGAAGCGCATTTTAGAAACAGAACTCAGTCAATCGATTAAGTATTTTGTTTATCCTTCTGGCAAGAATGACGATCGCGTTCAGCAAGGAATTCAGCAAGCTGGATATGAAGCCGCCTGGACGATGAATGATGAAGAAACTCGATTTGCTGAAGATTCAGAGAATTTGTTGACGATCGATCGCATCGGTCAGTCTCAATTAGCAGAGGTAATCGAAAAAGCTGATGGCGGGCCGGCTCTCAGCTTTTTGGGCGATTCATCAAACTTTTATGCGCCCGTTCAACTGACTCGCACGACAGTCAGTAAGGTGCCGTTAATTTTTGCGTCTGGCGGCAAACCGATCACCATTCACGCAGACAAGCGCTATCAAGTTCCTGAAATTATCGCTAAAACGAGGGCGATCGCAGCGGTTGACGGGACTTTTTTCTCGCTCAAATCTCTCGATTCTAATCAAATGATTGGCCCAATTTTCAGTCAAACCACAGGCAAATTCATTCCCGGAAATCCTAAAGAACTGCCTCTGATTCAAGGACGACCCTTGGTGCTGATCAACGCCAGCACGGTGCGGTTTGTTCCCTTTGATCCCAGTCGGCACAACACCCAGGCTGGCATGGAGAGTGACTTACCTGGGCTAACTGATGCTTTTGTTGCGGCGGCTTGGCTGGTCAAAGACGGTCTGCCTCAAGACGCTCAAAGCTTTGGCAAACTGTATGGATTTGATGCGGAGCGCGATCGGGCCTTTTGGGGCATCGACTGGGCAAACCGTCCGGTAGTCGGCGTATCGGGTGATTATGTCAACTCGGTAAAGTTTGGAGAAGTGCTTAGTCGAGCTGGATTGCGAGATGCGATCATGCTCGATTCGGGAGCCAGCGCCTCTCTTGCCTATCAAGGTGAGTCGATGATGAGTTACATACCTCGTCCGGTTCCTCATGTCGTCGCGCTGTTGCCGCCTGAGTCAGGTGCAGACGCTGCTTGCAAAGTGGCATCTAGCCAGAACTAAAAATGATCAGGCATCCAGGGAGGCGATCCTGCAAATAGTTGGGTGGCGATCGTCAAAGCAGAATCGGTTGCTGTTAAGCGATCGCACCCCTGTAACTGACGAGGAGAAAACAACCCAGTGTAAAGCGGTGATAAGCTGCTGACCTCAATCTGCAAGTCTCCTCGCCCTCCATCGGTCACAGTTCCAACGCCATTGGCAACGGTCAGAATTAATTTTCCCCCATTGGCAGGCAGTAACGGGTCTTGAATCTCAAAATGCAATTCTGCTGCGATGCCTGCTGGATATTTGCGGGCTTCAAGAGCTTGCCGAACATTGACAATTCGCAGCATCCAGCGAGTCAGCGATCGAATTTTGACATTGTTTTGCTCTGGCAGAAACAGGGTTAACGTGTCGATCGCAGCGCTTCGCCACTGAATTGTCTCAATTTGAGAACGATGAGCCGCCATAAAAGACCAAAATCGTCTGACCGCAGCAGGCGTTAGCAACACCCAATCTTTCACCACCAGCCGCCAGCGATCGCCTTCACACTGCTGCTGAAAAATGATGTAGCCTTCTGGCTGGGCGGCTGTCCCCAGTCGATAAGCATAAGGAGGAATGTCTTTTCGAGATTCTAACAGCCCTTGCCAAATCGCAGAATTGCGATCGAGAAAGCCGTTAATTTGTTGGGCTTGCTGTTGATAAAGGGCGGCAAATTCAGTCGGGTCAAGCGAGATTGGCTCGATCGGCATTGAATCGTCTCGAAGCTCAATGCTGCTGGTGGCAATCTTCCAGGTGCAAAGGGTTCCGGCTTGTTCATACCCGGCTTTGCGGTAGAGAGGTTGAGCCGCCGAATACAAAACTGAAAGCGGCCTTCCTTGAGCGTGAAGTTCTTGCAGCATGTTTTGCATCAGGGCGATTGCTGCCCCTTTGCCTCGATAGTCGGGCGCAATTCCCACTGCTGCAATGCCAACCATTGGCACACACGCCGCACCGTACCACTGCCCCATTTGCAGCAGCCCCAACCCGCCAATCACTCGCCCGCGATCGTAGAGAATCCGAACGTTCTCGCTCCCGATTCGGTTGAGGTAAACCGATTCATCATTGGGCGGACTGTTAAAGCATTGTGCCAAAACCTGTCCGAACTGCTGCACTTCGGTATAATCTGCTGGAATGCGATACTCAAATTGACCCGAAGACATTAAGACTCCTCATTCTGATTGCTGGACGATCGTAAGTCAGAATCTCTCAAATGTAAGCTGCCCAGGCTGAGAAAAACGCTGTCTAGCTACATAAAAACGAAATAACGAGCAGTTAATTCAAAATGCTATTCTAATGAAAAGAAATTGCTAAAACACACTAAAATATATGACTAATTTATTGACAGAAGCTTTCAGAAAAGCACGGGATTTACCGGATTATTTGCAAGATGAACTTGCTGAACAATTAATCGAAGATGTTGAAAATGAAATAAAATGGCAGCAACTATTATCCCGACCGCAGAGTATGAAGTTAGACGAGCTTGCAGAAAAAGCTCTCAGTGATTCCATGAATGGTAAGACTAGGGAAATAGGTTTTGATGAACTATGAAGTCAGCAATCCACTGTACCAGTAACGTTCTACTGCGTCAGAATTTGAGTCAATAATTCTGGTGCAATCCGAAATCCAGCTTTGTTTATCAAGTCGTCAATAACAAGCTGTAATGATTCGATCTCACCTAGCTGTTTAGCCCGAAGCAAAATTCCTAAAACTCCCGTTACTTTCAATCCCAGAGACTTGGCAACTTTTCTGCCTTCACGCTCATCCAGAAGCGTCCAATCTGCCTTAAGCTCAATGGCAAGGGCGATCGCTTCAGCTTCTCCTCGATCCAGTGTCTGCTTCAAAAGTTGAGCAAGGGGTTCGTTACTTACCTCTTGACCCTGAATCTAACCCGATGAAATTGCGTCACGAATTGCTTGAGAACCCGATCGCTCTTCACTAACTTTCAACTCATCTAACACAGCATTTGGAACCAGAATTTCACCAAACTGCTGATGCAAGAGGATAAGCTGATTCACGATCGCCAGATTGAGAATTGGCGAAGTGTTACTCACTACGGGCATAGCTTAAATCATCATCTAATTCTGTAAAACCGTAATGCCGTACTACTCCACGAAGAGCCAGCAGTTGCCCAAACTCGTATTTATCCATCTCAGCTAATTCTCGTGCTTTACCAAAGGAGAGAATGTCTTGTGTATAGAGCGCAATGGCTAATTCTCGACGTAATTCCTGCTCAATACGCGGTTCTGGTAAGCGAAGAGCTTGCACAATAGAGTCAGAAATTGAGATCTGTAGTCCCATTTTCCTTAAGGTCAAAACGATTTGTCTGATATTATCATGGTACACCTGACGACTTCAGTTGTTAGCTTGGCACAGTCTAGCAACTCAAATGCAGCAGACGGTTGAAAGCCTCTGGTGCTGAGTTTAAGGTTATCTACCACCGCTGATTTGAGCCGTTAGGTGTTGCTAAGTGGATTCCGAAAAACTTCTCATTCTGAATTTTGCTTGACGATCGTAGGTTAAAAGACTAGCTTAGATGCAAACTGCTCAGGCTGAAGGAAAACACTGTCTAGCTACTGCAATGCTCAGGGCGATCGCATCGAAAATTGAGTGTAGCAATCAAAGCACGGGCAATGCTAGGGTAAATAACTCTGGTGCAGGGAACCTGTGGGCTGCCAAGTCGAACTCAATCTGAGGATATGCGGACAGTTTTCTTGCCGATCCACCTGATCCAGGATGATGGGCAAAATCTTTCTCTCTGAAAAGAAGTTGTGCCGCTTAAGCTGTTGGTTGGGGCAATGACCTGGAGGCTATCGGTAAGACGGGTCTCTAAAGGTATTGGCGGGGCTGTTGTCGTTAGATTAGATCACGTCTCAGTAAAAAGTTATTGAAACTTCTGGTAGAGAGGTAGCTCAGTAATTTATCCTAGAGCTATAGTGGTAGCCCTAGGATAAAAAGTAGATTTTGATGAATTTGCCAGAGTTTGAGCGTGTAATTTACAAGCGCAACCCTCTTATAGAGGTTGTCTGTCAATTTCGCTTTCCGCCCATACTCAAGATCTCTCATCAAGAGCCAGTTGAGTTTCAGGATGAGATTAGGTTTCACTACCCACTTTTTGAGACGACCAGAGCGCAAGTTCCATCAGAAATCTCAAAGATTGTTCAACAATTCGGCTTGCCGCTGCAAAATGACGTTGCCTATAGCTTTAAGTCAGAAGATCAAAGATGGAATCTATCTATTACTAAAGATTTTATTGCTCTAACTACTTCTTCATATGAGCGATACGAGCAATTTAAGCAACGTCTTGAAGAAGCTTTAACGATTTTTGAACGTATATATAAGCCGTCTTTTTATACAAGGGTGGGTCTACGGTATCAGGACTTAATTGTTCGTTCAAAACTTGGAATCGAGGATAAGAGCTGGTCAGAGTTAATTGCTAAACATATTGCTTCAGAGCTGTATGATCCAGAACTTTCTTCTTCAATTCAGACAGTAGTAAAAAACCTAATTTTAAAGACAGAAAATGGACAAATTAATTTAACTCATGGACTTGTTGCTGTGAAAGAGTTACAGGAAACCAGTGATGAGATTGCCTACTTATTTGATGCTGATTTTTACACAGAACAAAAAATAGAGGGAAATGGAGATGTCTGGAACGTACTCAATCAGTTCAACCAATCTGCCGGAAGGCTCTTTAGGTGGAGCATTACAGATGCTCTCCATAACGCCATGCAACCCCAATCAGTTGACTCAGTATAAGCATAGCCAGACTTCATCCGGCGTTGCCCTCAACAACACAGTTTTTGATAGAGAAAGTGGAAAACCTATCACAATTCAATATCCTTCTTTTGATTTAATAATGTCTGATGCGTCTTTATCCTTTAGAACTGATGCGTATCGTTTGTCGTCGGGCAGGTTGGTATTGTTGCTGAAATGCTTGCTTATTATTCAAGACCTCCCAGAAGCTGCCTTAGAAGAAGCTTGTGAGGAGTTAGGGGGAATTTCTCGCTTCCATAAGAATCGTCTGCCTCAAGCCAGTATACCTACGATTCCTGCAAGTAGTATCCGAGGTAAGTTGAGAGCCACACAAGTTAGACCACCCATTGTTTTGGAACCTTAGATTGTTTTGTAAGTTATTGCATGGAAGAACGGGCTATCTACCAACTATCACATAAAAGTTCCTCGCTAAGGCAAGGGGAAATCTTGACAGGTGTAATTCAATACAAGCCTGTTGTTAGTGAGCTATTACAGAAAGAGCAAGAGTTATCTTTTGATGCTGTTCTTCACCCTTACGCAATTGTAGTCACTCAAGATTGTGATCTTGATTGGGACTACAGAGCTAGGCAAACTGCAAGTAGTCAGCCATCGAAACTCTTAAACTCAGTCATTTTGTGTGAAATTGCAACTGCAAGAGAAATCAGAGATACAGCAGATGATATGAATAGTGCAGCGTGGAAGCTAGTAGTCTCTCATCGTCATGAAAGGTTCTACTTCTTTGAGAAAATTCTTGCTGAATGTGAGATAGAGCAGGAAGGTTTGCCTGAACTCACTGCTGATTTCAAAAAAGTTTTCGGTATAGATGCGGCGACTCTATACCGTCAAATTGAACTCGGTGTAGTTACACGAAGAACAGTTTTAGCTAGTCCTTACCTGGAACATTTTTCCAGGCGATACCATAGCTTTCATAGCAGAGTTGCCCTGCCCTTCCAGTATGAAAGTGAGCGCGAAGGGTAAAAGTACCTCTGTGCTACGCGGTAAAACGACTTGTTGGAGCCGACCCTTGAGAGGTTATCTGTTGAGATATTCTAAGTTATTTACGACGGGTGAGTTTGGTCGTTGGCTCGTCAACCCTGAAGGTTTAAACTAAGTTTAAACTAAGTTTTAGATACGATCGCCCCACTACAACGCTTCAAGAACTTGCCCAGACACTTTAATTTGACTCGAACTGAATCCCGCTTCGTCCAGATTATCTAAAAAAGCCCGATCGTGATATCTACCATCCTGCGCGATCGCCTGCTGATAAGCCTGTTTAGCCAGCGATTGTTCTTTGTTGTTCCAGTATGCGATCGCCAGTGCCACCCAAGGATGAGGATTATTCGGCTCTAGTTTCGCTGCCCATTTTGCAGACGCGATCGCCGAATCGTAGGCAGCTAATCGCCAAAACGCCAAACTGAGATTGTAGTGAGCGATCTCATTCTCTGGCGCAAGTAGGGTTGCCCAAGTGTGTACCATTACTGCGTCTGTCAAGCGATCGCTCACCAGATAGACGATTCCCAAGGCGTTAGAAGTCTCGACTTCAAAGGGGTTGAGTGAAATCGCCTGTTCTAGAGTTTCTGCCGCCAATCGGTCTTGCTTTGCTAAATGCAGCGTCCATCCTAAACTCACGCGACCTTTGGTATTGTTTGGCTCAAGCTCAACCGCTTTTTGAAATGCGGCGATCGCTTCCTCAAATCGCCCTTGATCTCGATATTGAATGCCGCGCTCACGATATTGAACCGAGGTGAACGCCAGCAGAGGTTTGGCGTTTAGAAAACTGCTAGCCAACAGGATCACGATTAAGAAGTCTCGAATTTGAGGGACGCGCATGGACTTTGCTTGAGCAACGACATCAAGATTTTACAACCTGGGTCGTTAACCAGCGTTGAGCATCTGATCGCTGCACTAGAAAGCATCTTTTCTGGCATGATCACAATTATCCTTAGAGAAACAAACGCCCGATCGAGGAGAATATATGCGAGGTTCTATTGCCGCACCTACCGAAAAAGCACATCGACCGCGCTCAACGCTGAAACGCTTTTTGCAATATTTGGAACCCTATCGCAAAGAGATTCCGATCGCTCTGGGGCTAGTCTCGATCGGGGCAGCCACCCAAGCGATCGGGCCCTTTTTAATCGGTTGGTCGATCGACCATTTAATCATTCAAGGCAACCTGAGCGGACTTCTGCAAATGCTGGGCGTTTTGGCACTGATCTACCTGCTGGGCGTACAGGCAATTCGAGGTCAGATTTTGCGCGTTGGTTGGATTATGCAGCGATTGCTGGCTCAACTGCGGCAAGATATCTTTGTCAAAATTCAAAGTTTGCCATTGAGCTTCTTCGATCAGAGTGAAGCCGGAGATTTGATGAGCCGTTTGCTCAATGATGTCAGTACCGTTAATCAAGCATTTGGGCAAACGATCGCTCAGATGTTAGGTAACTTGTTTAGCATAGTTGGTATTGTCATTGCAATGTTGTTTATTAATCTGCAATTGGGACTGTTAAGCAATTTAGTTGTTCCGTTGATGATTTTTACAACTGGACTATTTGCACGATGGGCGAGAAAGCGATTTCGAGTGACGCGACAAACGATCGGAGATTTGTCTACTAAGCTAGAAGAAGATATTGGCAGTGTCCGAGAGGCTCAGGCATTTAATCGCGTTTCTCTCAACATTGAAGAATTTGAACATCTCAACGCTGCCAATCGCGATGCAAATATTCAAGCAGTTGCAATCACCGCAGCATTTCTACCTTCGATCGATTTTCTAAACACGCTAGCAACTGCGGGTGTGTTAGCTTATGGAGGCTATCTTGCCGTTACCGGAGCCGCTACAGTCGGGGTTGTGACAGCATTTTTGCTCTACGTCCAGCAGTTTTTTCGACCCATTCAGATTCTGAGCCAGTTCTATACCCAAGCACAGTCTGCGTTTGCCGGGTTAGAGCGGATTTTCTTACTCCTCGATGAGCCATCGCAACTTCAAGACGCGATCGACGCGATCGAGATGCCACCGATGCGGGGAGAAGTCACCTTTGAGTCTGTAACCTTTGGATACACAGCTAATCAGCGCGTCTTAAATAGCGTTTCTCTTCACGCAAAGCCAGGGCAGATGATCGCTCTCGTCGGGCCCACCGGAGCCGGAAAAAGCACGATCATTAACCTGATTTTGCGCTTTTATGATGTGACTGGCGGAGCCGTTAAAATTGATGGGATAGACATCCGCAAGGTGACTCAAGCCAGTTTGCGCCGTCAGATTGGCATCGTTTTGCAAGACACCGTTTTATTTAGTGGCAGTGTTGCCGAAAACATTGCGTTTGGCAATCCTCAAGCCACTCATGTTGAAATTGAAGCAGCGGCTCAGGTGGCAAACGTCCACGAGTTTATTACCACCCTTCCTCAAGGTTATGCAACGCTTTTGGGTGAACGAGGCGCGACTCTCAGCCAGGGTCAGCGGCAACTGATTAGCATCGCGCGCGCCGTGTTGATTAATCCCCGGATTCTGATTCTTGACGAAGCGACCAGCAGCATTGACACGCGCACAGAAGCCTTAGTGCAATCTGCGATCGCTCGACTCCTAAAAGGGCGCACCAGTTTTGTGATTGCTCACCGTCTCAGCACGGTGACTCAAGCCGATCAGGTGTTGGTGATTCAGCAAGGCGCGATCGTAGAACATGGCACTCACGCTGAACTCATTGCCCAACAAGGAGTCTACGCGAATCTCTATGCGCTTCAGTTGGGGCAGCGATCGGATGCCGCCGCAATTACTTCTTAAGAAGGATGAACATCGATGCCAATCTCAATAGCATTCGCTTTGGCAAGCATTCCAGGAAATTAACCATGTCAACCGAAGCAGAAAATAAAGCCGTCGTGCGCCGATTTTATGAAGAAGTGTTTAATCAAAAACGTGAAGAAGTCATTGACGAAATAGTGTCTCCTGATTATGTAGATTATGGTCACAATCCGCCAGGGCGAGGACGCGAAGGGGCAAAGCAAGACTTTCGGGGGGCGGGTGCCGTGTTTAGCGATACTCACTTTACGATCGACGATCTGATTGCCACTGGCGATCAAGTGATTGCCCGATGGACAGGAACCCTGACCCACACGGGCGAGTTTGCGGGCGTTCCGGCAACAAACAAGTCACTCAAGCTAGAGGGCATCAGCATTTATCGCGTTGCCAATGGGCAGATTTTAGAAACTCGCAATGGGGTGAACTGGATGCCATTGCTGCAAGGATTAGGAGCGATCGCAGGCTAGAAGATTGGGGGCGATCGTTAGGCAACCGTTTTTGAATCCACTCCATTCTTCTCAGGAGGTCACGCGCCGCATGGAGACCGCAGATTTAATGGTGATCGGCAGTGGTCAGGGCGGCACTCCGCTTGCCAGCGATTATGCAACCGCAGAGCGTAAGGTCGTGATCTTTGAGCGTGATGTTTTGGGCGGAAGCTGCATCAACTATGGCTGCACGCCCTCTAAGGCATTTTTGGCGGCGGCTCATGCAGCAGGCCGAGCGCGACAGGCAGAGAAGCTAGGAATTCAGGCTGAAATTAGTGTGGATTTTTTGACCGTGATGCAGCGAGTTCGCGGCATTCGAGACAGCTTTCATCAAGGCGTTAAAACTCGTTTAGAGTCGGCGGGTGTGACGATCGTCGGTGCCGAGGCATCGTTTACCGCTCTACGAACGCTCAGGGGTGGTGATCGAGAGGTGCAAGCCCGATCGTGGTCATCAACACAGGCACGTCTGCGCTCATTCCTGATATTCCCAAGATTTACTTAATCCGTAATTTCCCTTACACTAATGGTCAGGGTTCCTGTTGAGTTGCTTTTTAGACACATTTTGATATCAGTAGTCTCTGGGTGCAAACCCTTCTTCCTACAGAATCATTCACGCCATGCGGATTCTCTTAGTCGAAGACGATCAGCTTATTGCAATTCCCCTTGCCAAAGCTTTAAGCAGCCAACACTATGTGGTAGATCTCGCCAGTGATGGTTTGAGGGGTTGGGAACTCGCAGAATCGTTTAGCTATGACTTGATTTTGCTCGATGTGCTGCTTCCACAATTAGACGGCATTAGTTTTTGTCAGCGCTTACGATCGCAGGGCAACCAAACGCTAATTTTGTTATTGACCGCTCAAGACAGCAGCACCCACAAGATCAAAGGGTTAGACGCGGGGGCAGATGACTATGTGGCTAAACCGTTTGATTTGCCGGAGCTATTAGCCCGCATTCGAGCGCTGTTGCGCCGAGGCGGATCTGTGTTGCCACCTTTGTTAACCTGGGGAAATCTTCATCTCAACCCCAGCACTTGCGAAGTCACCTGTGAAACTCAACCGCTTCGCTTAACGCCAAAAGAATACAGCCTGCTCGAATTGCTGCTCCGAAACCCTCAACGCATCTATAGTTTGAGTGCCTTAATCGATCATCTCTGGTCGCTAGAAACGCCTCCTGTTGAAGAAACGATTCGCTCTCATGTCAAGGGGTTGCGGCATAAAATTAAACTAGCTGGGGTGAAAGGCGACCCGATCGAGACCGTTTATGGCATCGGTTATCGTCTCCGAAAAGCCGAAGAACTAATTCTGCCAGACCTTAAATCGTTCGATTCACAGACTTTTGCGGCTCAAATTGAGGCAAGTGTCGATGAGATTTGGCGAGACATTCGAGACCAACTCAGCCAGCGGGCCACTGTGATCGAGCAAGCTAGCCTTGCCCTGCAAACCAACCAACTAAGCCAAGCGTTACGATCGCTCGCCGAGCAAAATGCTCATAAGCTCTCTGGTTCACTCGGTATGTTTGGCTCAGGTGAAGGCTCTCGGTTGGCGCAAAAAATTGAAGGTCTGCTTGAGTTAGGGGTGCAGTCTGATCAGATTCAACCGTTTTGCCAACTGGTGGAGGCGCTCAGACAAGAACTGCACGTTCTGGACACAAAGCAGCCCCCTGCACTATTAGCCGATGACGCTGAGGATGACTCTCAGGAGCATTCGTTTTCTTCAGAAGATTCAGACCATACCGCTACTCTCAAAGCTGATAAACAGACAGCGCTCCGTGCTCAGTCACTTCAAGATCTGGAGCGCGCTCTAGAGTTTGCCAAACGAGAGGCGCGATCGTTTTGCCTGGCCATTCTGAAGCTAGATCACCCTCAGCAGAAGGTTCAGGTCAGGAGCCAAATTATTAATCAGTGTGAAGCACTTCTACGCGCTCATTTTCGGGCAGACGATGTGATTAGCTATTGGGGCGATCAAACCTTTGCGATCGGCATGGGAAACACTCCGCGCTGTGTCGCGACCAAACGACTGAGCGATGTGTTAAAAGTTCTCCTTGAGCAAGTCGTATCTGAGGGTGCTTACTCGATTGATGTATCGTTTAGTGTAGGTTTTGCTGAATACCCCCCAGAGGGTGCTGACCTGCAAGCCTTGTATCGATCGGCAACCAATAATTTTAAGCAGACAGAGGCGGCAAGTGGCGATCGAGTCTTGCTCACTTGACGTGAGTTCGACGAGTTTTTTCACTTCGTTCTCAGCGGCTTCTGCCCCCTAAATTCCCCAAATTGGGGGACTTCAAGCCAAGATTTCCGGTTTAAAATCCCCCAAAATTGGGGGATTTAGGTAGCTCTCCCGAATTCATAATCGGAGTGAATCACTTCTATCGAACTCACGTTAACTTGACAGGCAAGAATCTATATCTTGGGATAGGTACAGTTTTTGCCTAGACTACATCCGTAATTTGCGTCACTCCACAAGTTCTGCATATTTTTCTACTAAGTTGAGACGTGAGTTATATTCGCTACTTGATTGGTGATGTCTTTAGTGCCTGAGTTGATCGATTCTGATCAGTCATGCTCGATCGCCATTTTCAAGTCAAAACAACTAGATTAAACGCTCCTTTTGGGTTCCTGTTGATTAACGCTCCCTCCGTGCAAGCAAGTTAGTGGATAAGCCCCCGATTATGGTTAACTCTCAATCTGCAACAATCCGATATTGTGTTGAGCATTTGCAAGCCGTCTGTCATCAAATTTATGAGGGCTGTCAGTCAGACTATCTCGATTTAATTGGTCAGACTGCGACCCTAGCGCTCAACGCGATCGCACTCAGTGATATGCCCTATCACAATCTTGAACACACGATTTTGGTGACTACCACTGGGCAAGAGATGTTGCGCGGAAAGTATCTGCTTGAAGGAAACATTTCGTGCCAAGACTGGGTGCAGGTGATTTTGGCGTTGGTGTGCCATGACTTGGGCTATGTCAGAGGGGTTTGTCAACACGATCGCATTAGTGATCAGGGCTGTTGCTATGCGACTGGCATTGGCAGCCAGACGGCTTATCTACCACTCAACGCAACTGATGCGGGTCTTGCACCCTATCACGTCGATCGTGGCAAGCAATTTATCGAAGAACATTTGAGTGGTCATCCGCTCATTGACGTTGAGGCTATCAAGCTGAATATTGAGTTAACCCGGTTTCCGTTTCCTGACGAGCCGCTTTATCAAGACACCTCAAATTTTCCGGGTTTAGTGCGAGCGGCTGATTTGATTGGGCAGTTGAGTGATCCGTGTTATCTAGAGAAATTGCCTGACCTGTTTTGTGAGTTTGAAGAAATCGGCACCAATCAGATGTTGGGTTATCGGCATCCTAGAGATTTGCGATCGAGCTATCCTAGTTTTTATCGCAATGTGGTCTATCCTTATATTCGAGAAGGTATTTACTATCTCAAACTGACCCGACAGGGACGGAAAACGCTGGCTCATCTCTACGAAAATGTGGCAGTTGTGGAGAACGAATTGGTAGCGGTGTAGCCTCTCAGTTTTGCTCATGAAGTTAGACTATTCGATCGCGGTTTCTAAGCTCAAAGACGCTGATCCAATTCTGGCGGCCGTGATCGATCGCGTGGGTGATTGCACGTTAGATCAAACGCAGCAACCCGGAGATTTGTTGTATTCGTTGTCGCGATCGATCATTTCTCAGCAGCTTTCAACCAAGGCAGCAAGCGCCATTCATCGCCGCTTTCTAGCGCTTTATTCAGGGTTGCCTACGGCTCAGGCGATTTTAGACACACCGGATCAAGACCTGCGCGGAGTCGGGCTTTCACGCTCTAAAGTCCTTTATATGCGCGATCTATCAGAGAACGTTCTCAACGGATTGCCTACTTTAGCGCAATTAGAGACGATCGACGATGAAGCCATCATTCAAACCTTGACTCAGGTCAAAGGCATTGGACGCTGGACGGTGCAAATGATGCTGATCTTTCGGCTACGTCGCTGGGATGTTTTGCCCGTTGATGATTTAGGCATTCGTTCGAGCATTCGTCGCGCTTATCAGTTGGCAGATCTGCCTGATAAAAAAGCGATCGAGCGATTGGGAACAGTTTGGCAACCCTATCGCACGATCGCATCGTGGTATCTCTGGCGCAGCTTAGATTGCCAAAACCTCGGAGGTTTAAGCCACTCTGTCGGTCACGATGCTTGATTCTTGGTTAAAACCTCCGAGGTTTGCGTAAGTCCTATTCATAAGAACCGCTAGCCACTTTGCCACGAAACACAACATAGGAATAGAGATTATAAAACAACATGACTGGAATCAGAGTTCCCACAAAGATGATCATGATCACTAACGAACTGGGATCAGCCGATGCCTCATAGATTGTAATCTGAGTGGGAATGATGTAAGGAAACACCACCAACGCTAACCCTAAAAAAGTGAGAACGAATAGGAGAACCGTCCAGATAAAGGGAGCGCGCTCTTGCTGACGATCGAGGCTTTTCAACAACTGCCAAATCAAGAAAATCCCCAAAAAGGGAATCACGGCGAAAATATACAGCAGCGGTGGCTCAAACAATTTGGTGCGGGCACTTTCGTAAAAGATCGGGGTGCTGATCGTGATGAAAATTGCCCCGACTAGCGTTGTCCAGGCTGAAATCTTGGCAGTTTGATAGTGAGTGGTTTGCAGTTCTCCTTCAGTTTTCCAAATTAGATAAGTTGAGCCAATCAACACATAAGCCTGAATCAGCGTCAGCGCCACCAGCACCGACTGCCAGGTGAGCCAATCCCAGGTGCCGCCGATGAAGTAGCCTTTTTGATCGACTTTGATGCCAAATAAGACGGCACCGAGCGCAAACCCTTGACCGAGAGCCGCCGCAAAGCTGCCCGCGCCAAAGGCAAAGTTCCAGAAGAATTTGCGGTTTGCCTGTTCGCGAAATTCAAACGCCACCCCGCGAAAGACAAACCCAAACACCATCACAAAAATCGGAATGTAAAGAGCGCTCAAAATCGTGCCATAAGCGCGCGGAAATGCGCCAAACAGTCCGCCGCCCATCAGCACTAACCAAGTTTCGTTTGCGTCCCAAATGTTGCTTAAGCTGGTCATCAAAAGTCCGCGTCGCTCTTCATCGTCGGAAGTTAAGGATAAGATGCCGACTCCTAAATCAAAGCCGTCGAGCATGACATAAAGAAAGAGAAACAGACCCAAAACCCCAAACCAGACCTGCGGCAAAAAATACTTCAGCGTTTCCATTGATTTTCCTACTGTTGGGCTTCGATCGGACGCTCATCGGGGACAAATTGGCCAGGGGTGGTGTTGATCGCAGGCTGATTGGCCTCGACTCCTGGAATCGGCAACTCAAAGTTGGGGCCCTTGCGAATAATCCGGCTGCCAAAGTAGAGATAAGACATAAACAGCAAGGCGTAGACGATCGCAAAACAAATCAGTGACGTTAAAACGTTAGTCGCAGGTAGATGAGACGCAGAATCTACGGTGCGAATTTTGTTATAGAGCGTCCACGGCTGACGACCCGCGCAGCGCACGATCCAGCCAGTTTCGACGGCGACATATCCGAGCGGAGCCGAAAACATCCAGGCGCGCATTAGCCAGCGTTGTTTGGCGATATTTTCATCCGATAGTTTGCCGCGTAGCCACTGCAAGGCGGTGATCAGCGTCATGCCTGCCAGAAAAAACCCAATTCCGATCATGATCCGAAAGCAGTAGTAGATTAATCCCAAGGCTTGAGGACGGTTTTCTGGCGGCCATTCTTTTAAGCCGAGCACAGGTTCTGACAGATTTTTTTTGAATTCTAGAATGTAGCCCAACGCGCCAGGAACGCGAATTTCCCAATCATTCTTTTCAGTCTTTTTGTTGGGAAGTGCTAATAAAGTCCAGTCAGCGGGTTTTCCGGCGGGTGAGGATTCCCACTGAGCTTCCATTGCGGCGAGTTTTGCGGGCTGATAGCGATAGACCAATTCGGCGCTGATGTGCCCGACGTAGATTTGCAAAGGAGCCACGATCAGGGTGATGGCGAGCACTAGCTTGAGAGTTTTGGCAAAAAAGGCGGCGTGACGATCGTTCAAAATATACCAAGCGCTAATGCCGCCAATCACAAACAGCGAAGTTTCAAAGGTGGCAAAAAACATATGCGCCACACTAGTTGACGCAGACGGGTTGAGCAACGCCTGAAAATAGTCGGTCACCATAAATTTGCCGTCTACCAGATCGCCGCCTGCCGGGGTCACCATCCAAGAGTTTGCCGTCAAAATAAAGACGACTGACAGGTTTGCGCCGATCGCAACCAGAATTGTAGCTATGTAGTGAATGGCAGGATTGACGCGCTCCCAGCCAAACAGCATGATGCCTAGAAACGCGGCTTCGAGCATAAACGCCCAAGATGCCTCGAACCCCAAAACGCTGCCAAAAAAGTTGCCAACGGCATCAGAGAAGGGTGCCCAATTCGTCCCGAACTGAAACTCTAGAGGAATTCCGGTGGCAACACCGACCCCAAAATTGAGCACATAAAACTTTGCCCAAAAGCGAGCATGGAGATAATAGTCTGGATTGCGGGTTTTGAGCCACAGCCCTTCGATCACGACTAAATAAATTCCCATGCCAGTAGTGAGAATGGGAAAAATAATATGAAAGATGGCAGTCAACGCAAACTGCATTCGTGAAAGCGTAACGGTATCAGACAAAAAATCCATGCTGGTATCTCCAATCCATGAAGGATTTTATGGAATTGCTGTTACCCAATTCGTAGCGAAGATACCAGAATTGCCTGAGTTTCCTAATGATGTTTTAACTTATTGATGTAGTTTGAAATACCAAAATAATCGGGTGCGAAAAATTTGAAGATGAGTTTTACAATGTGTCTTTTGACAAAGCGATCGGGATCACTATGCCATTCAATTGATTCATCAAAACTGATTGTAAAAGTGTTGTTGATGCAGATTCAAAGTTTTATAGAAATTTTTCTGTTAGTCTTGTGAACCTGTAAATTGCTGGCGATCGCGCTCAAGCGACTCTCGGTTTGCAAGCTGTTTAGGATCGTGGATTAAATCATATCGGTTACTTGCAACGCCAATGGGCACGGCAGTGCCATGCCCCTACTTAATTCACGATGCTTAAGGCGACTGCCTCTGCCGCTTTGATGCCGTCAATGCCAGCCGAGAGAATTCCACCCGCATAGCCCGCCCCTTCACCCGCAGGGTAAAGACCCTGTATATTTAGACTTTGACCATCTGCTTTGCGTTTAATCCGAATCGGAGAAGATGTGCGAGTTTCAACGCCTGTCAATACGGCATCGTTCATTGCAAAACCCTTGATCTGTTTGTCGAAAGCAGGCAGAGCTTCGCGGATTGCTGCGATCGCATAATCGGGCAGACTCGAACTCAAATCACCCAAATGCACCCCTGGTGTATAAGAGGGTCGAACGGTGCCTAGAGATTGAGAGGGTCGATCGGCGATAAAGTCCCCAACTAGCTGCCCTGGTGCCTCATAAGTGCTACCGCCTAACTCGAAGGCTCGTTCTTCCAAACGACGTTGAAACTCAATGCCCGCTAGGGGATGACCCGGATAATCGTCAGGTGTAATGCCGACCACGATCGCGCTGTTGGCGTTGCGCTCGTTGCGAGAATATTGGCTCATGCCATTGGTGACGACTCGCCCTGGTTCTGAGGTTGCCGCCACGACCAATCCACCCGGACACATACAAAAGCTATAGACTGAGCGCCCGTTTGAGCAGTGATGAACCAGTTTATAGTCTGCTGCGCCTAACAGCCGATGACCTGCCTGTGCGCCAAACCGACAGCGATCGATCAGGGCTTGCGGATGCTCAACTCGAAAGCCGATCGAAAAGGGTTTAGCTTCTATGTAAACGCCGCGTTCAAACAGCATCTCAAAAGTATCTCTGGCACTGTGACCTACGGCGAGAACGACATGATTGCTGCGGATATATTCGCCGTTGGCAAGGGTGACTCCTCGCACCTGTCCTTTTTCGATATGGATATCTTCTACGCGACTTTGAAAGTGAATTTCGCCGCCCAAAGATTCGATATTGGCACGCATTTTTTCGACAATTCCCACCAGTTTAAAAGTGCCGATGTGAGGTTTGTTGACATAGAGAATTTCCGGGGAAGCGCCAGCGTTGACCAGTTCGGTTAGCACTTTTCGCCCGTGGTGCTGAGAATCTCTGACCTGGCTGTAGAGTTTGCCATCAGAAAATGTGCCTGCGCCGCCTTCCCCAAACTGAGCGTTAGACTCTGGGTTAAGTCCTTTGTTTCGCCAAAATCCGAAGGTATCTGCGGTACGTTCTTTGACTATCTTTCCGCGCTCTAGGACGATCGGACGAAACCCCATTTGCGCTAACATCAAAGCTGCAAACAAACCACAGGGCCCCGTGCCGATAACAATGGGTCGAGTCGTCAAATGCTCAGGGGCTTGGGCGATCGGACTGTAGCTCATGCTAGGAGTGACCATCACATGAGGGTCTTTTTTAAAGCGCTGAAGCAGGAACTTCTCTTGAGTGGTTTCTACATCCAGAATGTAAACGAGAACGATTCCATCTTTTTTGCGGGCATCGTAACTGCGCTTAAAGATTGAATAGTTGATCAGCGCTTCTAAAGGAATTTGCAGCTTTTTGAGAATTGCAGTCTTGATCTCACTTTCAGGATGATCAAGCGGCAGCTTTACTTCTGTTAGTCGTAACATACTCGAATCTTGAATAACCTGGGCTGTGGCGCGATCGACAAGGTTGCCTATCAATGGGTCTTTCATTTTAGCCTGTGAGTCTAATCTTTCTAAAACAGAAGCCCTGATCTATCATCGATCGTTAAACGCCGCTAAATATCTAATGTCCTACTTTCCTGAGAATGCCTTAATTATTCAAAGCGATCGCTCCGTTCTCTTGGAAGTTCACTCGCCCAAAGCGACTGCGGCACGAGAAGCGATCGCTCCTTTCA
The DNA here is from genome assembly GCF_001895925.1 of Phormidesmis priestleyi ULC007. Classification (GTDB taxonomy): domain Bacteria; phylum Cyanobacteriota; class Cyanobacteriia; order Leptolyngbyales; family Leptolyngbyaceae; genus Phormidesmis_A; species Phormidesmis_A priestleyi_A. The sequence goes on from NZ_MPPI01000010.1 coordinate 180,469, forward strand.
CTGAACTCGTCAAAAGCCCCGAACACATTCACACCTACAAAATTACGCCTCTGAGCGTGTGGAATGCCCGAGCGGCTGGAATGCCCGTAGATGAGATGTTAGCGGCGTTGCAGGCTCACGCTAAATATCCGATGCCCGATGCGGTCGCGCAGGAAATTGATGCGCTGGGCAAGCGATATGGCTTGACTGTGATTGAGCGATCGGATGATGAGATCCATCTCTTACTTAGAACTGCCGATTTGCCCCTCGCAGAACTTTTGTCTCGCAACGATGATGTGGCTCCGCTGCTGACTGAACGCCTCAATGATTGTCTATTTCAAGTCGATCCTGCCTTTCGAGGGCTGCTCAAACAAGCGCTGTTAGCGGCAGGCTATCCGGCTGAAGATTTGGCGGGTTATGTGACGGGAGATGCGTTAACGATCGAGCTTCGGCGCATCAGTCGCGCTGGTGAGCCGTTTGATTTACGGGACTATCAAGAAGCCGCCGCAGACGCATTTTATCAAGCGGGACGGGTGCAAGGAGGAAGTGGTGTGATCGTGCTGCCCTGCGGCGCTGGCAAAACGCTGGTTGGGATGGCGGCGATGATTGCAGTGCAAGAAAACACGCTGGTGTTAACGAGTAGCCTGACTTCAGTGCGGCAATGGCGACGGGAACTGCTCGACAAAACGACTCTTTCAGAAGACTCGATCGCCGAATATAGTGGCGAAAGCAAAAACACAGCGCCCGTTACCCTAGCGACTTATCAAATTTTGACTTATCGTTCTCAAAAAGATCAGCAGCAGCCTCATTTTGAGTTGTTTAACGCCCGATCGTGGGGCTTGATTATCTACGACGAAGTTCACCTTTTGCCCGCTCCCGTGTTTCGCGTCACCGCAGAGCTTCAAGCCCGTCGCCGCTTGGGATTGACCGCCACCCTGATCCGTGAAGATGGGCGAGAAGGCGACGTGTTTGCCCTGATCGGTCCCAAACGCTACGATGTGCCCTGGCGAGAATTAGAAGGGCAGGGTTTCATCGCCGCCGCAGAATGCACGGAGATTCGAGTCCCACAGGATGCAGACGAACAGATGACTTACGCGATCGCGCCCAAACGTCAACAGTTTCGCATCGCTGCCGAAAATCCCCGCAAATTGACGATGATCAAAGAGTTGCTAGAAAAAGAAGCCGGACACCGAATTCTAATCATTGGTGAATATATTGAGCAATTAGAGCAAATCGCTCACTTAACCGGATTGCCATTGATCACAGGAAAAACTCCACAACGGGAGCGCGATCGTCGCTATGAACAGTTTCGCCATCAGCAAATTGATGGATTGATCTTGTCACGAGTCGGCAATTTTGCACTAGATTTGCCTGATGCTGATGTGCTGATTCAGGTGTCGGGTAAATATGGCTCTCGGCAAGAAGAAGCCCAGCGGTTAGGACGGGTATTGCGCCCTAAATCGGATGGTCGCGTGGCTCAGTTTTATACGCTCGTGTCACTGCGAACCTGTGAAGAAGAATTTGCCCGTCACCGTCAGCTTTTTTTAGCCGAGCAAGGCTACAGTTATCAGATTCAAGTTCTAGACGAATAACCGCTTCAAAACGGCGTGTCCACAGTTAGCTGAAGCGTTTGTTTAGACTGCGGATGTTCAAAACTCAGTTCTCTTGCATGGAGATGTAAGCGATCGCCACTCGCTCCATAAAGCCGATCGCCCAAAATTGCCACGCCTAACCCTCTACGATCGGCGGCATGAACTCTAATCTGATGCGTTCGCCCTGTGACTGGAGAGAATTCCATTCGAGTTAAATTTCCCGTTCGCGCCATGTGCTTGAAGTGAGTCACGCTAGGTTTGCCGCGCGGTCGATCGACGGTTTGAATCGGTCGATTTTGTGGATCTCCCCACAGTGGCAGGTCAATCACTCCCTGTTCTTCAATCACCGATCCATTCAGCATCGCCTCATAAACTTTGTAAACCTGACGCTGCTGAAATTGCTGACTAAGTTGACGATAAGTTTGACGATCGCGCGCCAATACCAAAATTCCAGAAGTGTCTCGATCGAGCCGATGCACTGCCATCACAGATTCGCCATCTGGTAGTAAATGACGAAGCCGACTCAAAACGCTGTCTTGCACATCCCGATATCGACCCGGAACCGAGAGCAATCCAGGTGGTTTATTGACCACAATTAGCCATTCATCTTCGTAGAGAATCGGTAGCGTTTGGGTGAGTGCGATCGCGTCTCCCTGCGGCAATCCTGATAGCAAAAACCCCATTAATGGCTGACAGCGTTCTGCACAAGCGCCATAAAACGCTCCCTGAACTTTCTCCTGATTCGTCGAGGGCAAACCCCACCAAAACTCAGCCATTGCCAACGGTTTGAGATGATGAGTCGCGGCATAGTGCAATAGTTTTGGCGCACAACAATCGCCCGTTCCAGTTGGCATTGAGCTTCCTGAGATCAACTGTTGAAGTGAGAGTGACTTGCCAGCAAAATTGGTTAGCCAGTAATGAGCGTGCATCTGAGTTTGAAGCTGTCGAGACAAGCCTTTACGCTGTTGTTTTAGTTCACGAATTCGATTGTCTGCTTGTTCGATCGAGGATTTAAGCGGCTGTAATTCAGCGTTTTGCTGACGTTTAAGCTGTTTGCGATCGATGCCATCTTGACGGCTTTGCTCATTGAGTTGCTCTGCTATTTCTAGCGATTCTGCTGCAACTTCGGTCAATCGCTGGCGTTGCTGTTGACGTTCATTTTTGCGTTGATTGTGAAGCAGCGCGAGTTCATTTAACTGCGTTTGAAATTCTTGAAGCAAAATCTCGTACTGCGATCGCTCTGGCAAATCCTGTAAAGCAATTAATTCTTGCTTAATCAATTCTAAAGTTGCCAGCGTATGAGCCTCTTCAAAGGCAACCCGATCGCGTCCTGGAATCGGCGGCACCCAGCCTTCGACAATCCTGTTGCCATTCAGAAGCCCAGAAAATGCTTTAAGAACTCGCTGTTCACCAGAAGAAGTCTCGACAAGTAGAACTCCGTACATTTTGCCTTCTTGAGATTCGCCCAACGATCGCATTAGCCCTTGGGCGATCGCTTCCACAAACAACGTGCGAGGCAGTCGCAACTGCTCACCACTTTGAGGACAATAACCCTCATACCAATAAGTGGGTAAATCACTGATTGCACAACCCAACTCAACAAAATCTGAAGGTGAATCAAGACCCATTTTGTCAAATCCAGGGGTCATCGTCTTCTAACTCTTCATCCTTCAAAATTTCGGGAGGTTTAGCAGGAGGGGCAATCAATTCTTCATCGTCCCAACTGTCTAGATCGGCTTCATTAATAATGGGTTGATAACGCTCTTTATTTTCAACGGGTTGAGCTTGAACGTTAACCGTTGGCTGAACAAAGTCTTCATCGTCCCAATCTTCTAAAGGATCAGGTTCAGAAACGTCGGGAGGCTCGATCGTCACCTCCGATTCATCCCATTGCTCAACCACATCGTAGGTTTTTTCTCTCACTTGTTCTGCTAAAGTTTGAGCCTTTTCTCTCGCTTGTTCTGCCAAAATTTGTGCCCGTCCTCTTGCAGTTTCGGTCGCGGTTTTGGCTTGAGTGAATAGCGATCGTAACTCTTGTGTCACTTGACTTTTTTCTTCTTGAAGAAAGCCCGTCATTTTTGTAAGCTTTTCTTGAATGCCTTCTCGATAGAGGGTGAACGATCGTACTGCTTCTTCAGACACTAACACTCGTCTATTTCCAATCTTCAAAACATAGTTAGATGGCAATAAATAAGCGCTTCCAGTGATTCCACTCCAATCATTGGCTACAAATAAATAATGCTCAATTTCACCTGTTCTCAAATTGAACAGATAGTCGATAATTTTCCCTACTTTGTTTCCTGCATCTGTCCAAACTTCCCAATTCACTAAAGTTTCGAGTTGCCGAACTTTTTCAACATCTGTGTCAACAGGTCTGGAGTTAACGAGAATGCCATTGCCGCCGATCGTGTCTAACTGATCTAAATTAAATGCCGTTTTTTTCTGCCCCAGCCAGCCCGACTTGCAGATAAATCCTAAAACCCGATGCACTTTGGGATACATCCACAGCACTTCGACTTGTCCTAACTCTGCCATTGTGGAGCGATCGAGGACAAATTGATTCAATAATTCACTCTGTTTAACAACCTCTGGCTGCTGTGCCATATCAACTCAGACACCATAAAGTCTTACTCTCTTTAGTGTATCTTGCCATCCATCAAATTAAGACGCTGAATTTTGTAGCGGTTGACATAGCTTCCTCTGATTTGGCATACTGGTTAACTGGCTGTCTATCCCTGCTCGGATCAGGTCGGACACTCGAAAAGCGGTTTTCCGCTACCTGTACGGCAACTTTTTAAGGACAATTTCATGACTGCATATGCAATTATCGAAGCGAGTGGCACCCAAATGCGCGTAGAGCCAGGTCGGTTCTATGATGTCAACCGCCTCGCCAATGAAGTCGATTCGCAACTGACGATCGATAAAGTTCTCTTCGTCAAAAATGAAGGCGATATCACCGTAGGTCAACCCCTCGTAGCGGGTGCAACGGTTGAGGTAACGGTACTGAGACATCTGCGAGGTCGCAAGATTATCGTCTATAAGATGCAGCCCAAGAAAAAGACCCGCAAAAAGCAAGGTCATCGTCAAGAACTGACGCGCATTATGGTTAACTCCATCAGCCTCAATGGTGAGGTGGTCGATTCTAAAGAGGAACCTAGAGTTGACTCCATCAGCCTCAGTGATGAGGTGGTCGATTCTAAAGAAGAACTTAGAAGCTAAACCCGTTTGCGGTGAATGGCTTTTAACTAAAATCTACACGAACTGTTGAGGAAATTATGGCTCACAAGAAAGGTACAGGCAGTACTCGCAACGGACGCGACTCTAACGCTCAACGTCTAGGTGTCAAGCGCTACGGTGGACAGGTTGTTCTCGCAGGCAATATTTTGGTACGTCAACGTGGCACCAAGATTCACCCTGGCAATAACGTGGGTCGCGGGAGTGATGACACGTTGTTTGCGCTTATCCCTGGCGTTGTCACCTTTGAACCGATGGCAAAAGGTCGCAAGAAAGTCAGTGTTTACGCGAAAGTCGAAGCTGTAGCTGAGGCGACTTAAACGGCTTAACGTTCCGATTGAGCGGCTGTCAGCAACCTCTGCATCCACACTGGGGATTTTCGGCAGTCCGCTCCGGCCGAGTTATTATGCGGCGGCTTTACTCACCACGCTGCTGTTTTCAGACTCTCCACTTCTTGAAAATGAGCATCGCGTGTTACTAAAATTACAGCGTGTTGCAGCGCAAGGGCTGCAATCCAGACATCATTCTCAGGTAACGGACGGCCCTTGAGCCTTAACTTATTTTTGACCTCACCGTATTGCCGTGCGGTTTCAGCGTCACATACCAATATTGTGCTGCCAGCAACTAATTCATCAACTCTTGCTAAGTTTGCTTCAAATCGTCCTGACTTTCTGGCTCCATAACACAGTTCACCAATGACAATGCTTGGAATGAAAACTTCACTGGCTTGAGCAAGACTGTCTTTGACGATCGCCTCATCTGAAAAAAGCGCAATAACGATGTTGGTATCAAGCAAAAACCTACCACTCATCAATATCTACCTGCTCACAATCTTGCTCGATCGTCTCACGCATTAACTGAAGGTCGTCTGAGGGAATTGAACCAGCGAAACGTAACAATTGCTGCCCTGGTATACCTCGAACTTCCGCTTTTACTAGCGATCGAACGAATTCAAGCACCTGCCTTTGCAAGGGCTGAGGCATAACTTTCAACTGTTCAACAACCTCGTCGATGATAGGAATATTCATGTTGCTCTCCTTGTTATCATTCTACAGCGCTTACCGGGAGAGGCGGTAGGAGAACAGGCTCTAAAGCTGATCGAGGGTTACAGGGATTATCTTTACCAGGAACTTCAGCCGCATAACGGCTCAATCAGAGGCGACGAGAAAGCCAGAAACGAAGCGCGAGGACTTTGCTCGTCCGCTGCATTGGAGTTGTTATGCCGTGTCACCACGAGTAGCTTCCCGCAGGATCTACCAACTTAATTTTGTGCAGGATTGTCAATTTGCTGCTGAAGTTGCTGTAACTCCTCAAGCGATAGCCCTGTTATACGAGCGACAGTTGCGATCGGTAAGCCTTCACGTAAAGAGTTAGTAGCAATCTCTCGTTGTTTCTTGACCTCACCTTCTGCCAGAATCGAACGATAAACAGTAGACTCTTGCATAACGTCCCTCCGCAATACCCGATAAATGATCTCGTCTTCCAATTTTAACCCAGCTAAAATCCCTGATGCTGCCATCAAGTTTGCCTGGGTTCGAGGATCTGCAATCTGATCAACTCTCTGGGCAGCTTGGCGCAACGTTTCCTCCGCATCTGCACTTTGAGCCAGAACTGCAAAGGGAATCAGCCCCGGATATTGCAGAAAGAGTGAAGCAGGTTGCTCCCATAAGCGAATCACATCAAACTCATGGCGAGTGCGTTCCATCGTAAAGCTGGTCTGATAAACCAAAGGGGATGCAGTCTGCTTGAGGTAAATGACTACTTGGTGCATTGGCTTCGCCGGATCTCTTCGGTAGCCTCGCAACCGATAATCCGTCACGCGAAACGGAATATTGTCTTTCGGAAGCGTTTGAAACTCGATATGCAAAATGGCTTCGTCTGATTCCAGGAAGATCAGGGCATCAGCGCGAATCGGATCAAGGGACAGTTCCGAGGGTTGGAGTTCTGTTAGCGTAACAGCTTTCCCCAGTAGCCAACTAGCGAAGTCAGCGGAGAAGTGTTCAGCTAGAAATCGACAGGTATCATCGTACATAGAAATAGTAAAATTGTACGCTCTGTACGACGAATCTAGTTTTGAGCAAATCTAAAATTTGATGATGGTTGTTGCGAAGCGATCGCACCTGAGACTCACAGAGTGCATCGCAGCGTTGGGCAAATTCTTCCTTGCCATAGCGGGGTTGTCGAACTGCCGTGGGTTTAACCTCGCTGCGACTTGACCCCTTCATTTTAGCTTGAGGAGTTGATCACTAGTTTCAGGATTTGTGTTGGGTTTCGTAATACTCCACCCAACCTACAAGATCAGCTTTGAATGGGGCAAAAATCTTGCTAGTCAAGCATCTTACACGAATAAGTGATTGACCTCGATAACGGGCTTCTGAATTGCATTACTTTTTTTGACCATCTTCAAATCCTCCCATGCACAGCTTTACAACCCCATACAGTAGAATACATCCCCAGAAAAGCCACGACAAATTAAAGCCAGAAGAGCGAGGTTGATCAGCAGTATTGATGGGGACAAGGCTTTGAACGTAGCAAACAGGCTCTCTACCTCCCGTTCGTTCATAAGCAGATCTGCCACCACAAGAATAACCTCTTGCGTCTATGTCATAAGGACAGGCGCAGTATCCAACTCCAGGCTCTCTCACTGGACTGATAACCGAAGAAAAACTGACTTTGGATTTCTGCTGGCAGCCAACTAGCCCCAAAATGACTACCGTGGAGACAAACACAACAATTATCAATCTCTTGAACTTTACAACCATTTCTACGGCAATCCAGCAACTATTTCCTAGATTGCCCAACTCTTCACAACGGTCTAACTTCTTTTTAGAGAGAAACTTTCCGCATATCCATCTCAAAACGGGTGGATCGGCAGAACCCTTCCGCCTACCACTCTCAATCCGATGGATCGACAGAAACTTTCTGCATATTACACCGCCCCAGATGGATCGGCAGAATCTTTCCACCTATTCCCAGGGGCTTGCGGGGACTTCTTAAGCATTAACAAGCACAGGGCTGTTGTTGAATGCGAGATCGCACTTCTCCTTCTCAAAAAATTAGCATTCCAAAAAGCAATAAACTCTTGTAGAATACATCGCAGTGATGGAGCAATGCCCCGAAATCTGATCGTCCAAACAGGGCAAACGCATCTTAAAAATTACTGAGAATGAGTTCTAGGGTTTCGGGTGTTGATGCGGGAAGATCAACGCAACGTCACCCCCCCCTCAAGCAATGAAACTAAAATCGAAAG